>NZ_JBTHHH010000004.1:0-57672 GCF_054353815.1 Mycoplasma sp. AC1221
TCACTAAATAAGAAAATTTTGCTGTTAGTATAAAAAATCATTAAAAGTTTAAATTATAAATACGATTTTTTAATCGGATGCTCACTAGTAATTTTGACAACCTTGTTTTTTAATGAACTAAGTAGTCTTTGTCCTGCTTTGGTATCTGAATTAATAAGGTGTATATTTTTTAAAGCTGTATCAATAATGTCTGCTAATAATGCTCATTGTTTAAAACCACGACTAGTCATAGCAGCAGTACCAAGGCGGATTCCACTTGCTAAAAAAGGTGATAGAGTATCAAATGGAATAGTATTCTTATTTGCTGTAATATTAATTTTATGTAATACTTTTTCGGCTTCTAAACCGTTTATTTGATAGGTTTTTAATACATTAATCATAAATAAATGATTATCGGTTCCTCCACTAATAATTACTGCTCCACGACGCTTGAATGCATCGCAAAAACGCTTCGAGTTATTAATGATATCTTTAGCATATTGCTTAAATTGTGGTTGTAATGCTTCGTAGAAAGCAACTGCTTTACCAGCAATAGCATGAAACAATGGACCACCTTGATAACCAGGAAACACTCAACGATCAATTTTTTTAGCCAATTCAGCATCATTAGTCATAATTATTCCCCCACGACCACCTCGTAAAGTTTTATGAGTTGTAGATGTAATAATATGTGCATAATTAACCGGAGATGGAAATACTCCACCAGCTATCAATCCTGCTAAATGCGCAATATCTGCAAGCAACTTGGCACCGACTTTATCAGCAATTTGCCGAAAACGTTTAAAGTCTATTAATCTTGAATATGATGAATATCCACAAATAATCAAATCCGGTTTTTCTTTAATAGCTAATTCTTCGATTGCATCATAATCTAATAATTCATCTTTGGATAAATCATATGAAACTGATTGATAAAAAATCCCACTAAAAGAAATTTTATATCCGTGAGTTAAGTGTCCACCACTATTTAAGGATAATCCCATAATTTTCCCACCTGATGGTACACAAGCAGCAATAGCTGCAGCATTAGCAACTGAACCAGAATAAGGTTGTACATTTGCATATTTAACACCATACAATAGTTTTAAACGATCAATAGCAGCTTGTTCGATCACATCTACATTTTCACATCCACCATAATAGCGTTTGTTAGGATATCCTTCTCCGTATTTGTTTGTTAACACACTTCCTTGTGCCTTTAAGACATCTTCAGAAACATAGTTTTCGCTTGCAATTAATTCGATGTGGTCCTCTTGTCTTTGTAGTTCGTTATTGATCGCATCGGAAACAACTTTATCATGTAGTTTAATTTTTGAATACATTTTTTACCTACTTATTAAATTTTTCATTTAATCTTTGTATAACTTCATCATTTGCACTAATTCTTAAAGTAACATTGCGAGTATTTGTTTGTTGATAATTATCAATTTGTTGGATGTCATAAATTTGACCAAGACATCTTAAATTTGAAACAATATTACCTATATAATTGGTATTTTTAAGTGTAAAAGTTAAATCAAGAGTTTTTAATGGTCTTAAATCTACTGGGATATATTTAATCTTATTATTTGCTTTTATATCCATAAATTCTGCATAAAAAGCATTTGTTTGATCATATTTGGGATGGATTTTTCCAATTCATCCGATAATCGTATTATTGTATTTTATATAAGCAGAAACATTTGGATGAATATAATCATTATCCTTTAGTGCAGTAAATTTAACATCAAAACCTAAGAAATTAATAACATCTTGTTTTAGTTGTTCGAAAGTCTTTGTTGTACTCGCAAGTCCTCAAACCATTATATTTTCTGAAATCATTCCATATTCAAAAATGTTAATATTGCTCATTTTACGCTTTTGATTGTATGCTACAACTTCTGAAAGTGATGTAATAATCGAATTACGAATGCATTCGCGTTCTTTTGAAATAAAAGTCATTAAATTGATTTGTTTTTCAAATGAAAAAGGATTTAATTTATTTTTTTCTTTTGAAACAAGAGTAAAGGTTCGTACTTCATTATATCCTTGGTGCTGAAAATATGATTTAGAATTATTAATTTTTTGTATATGAGCAGGAACAGTTTTAATTGGTTGTGGTTTGAATTTTGCATATGAATAAAATCTAAAAATTTCTTCGATTATATCTTCAAAAACTTCTATATCATAACGATATTCAGGGGTAGTTATTTTATTATTTTCAAATCTAAATCCAAGCGAAGTTAGTTTTTTTAAAGCATTATCAAAAACATTTATTTCATTTATACCTGCATATTTCTTTAAAAGTTCTGCATTATATATAATGCTTGTTTGCTTATGATAAATAATAGGGTTAATTATTTGTGAAATCTGTAAATTTTTGCAATAAAAACGAATAAATTCCATCGCAACTGAAGCAAGGTAAGCAGTTATAACCCTTGAACCTTGACTTGATGCAGTTGTGCTTATCCTTATTTCTTTTGTGCTGTGACGAATGTATTTAGGATCAAAAACACCTACTTCAAATAAATAGTTTTCTGTATCTAAATCAGTTTTTGTGGTTTCTAGACCGATAACAGAAGCAAGTGAAATAATATTGCTGTCATCTGAAATAGCTAAAACATTATCAACAGCAACTTTTTTACCACCTAATATCTCAATCTCACCAGAATACAATTTTGCAGTAATATTTTTTTGTAGTTTTGCAGCATTATAAACGTGTACTGGAACACCGATATTTATTAATGTTAAATTTGTCAGGTTAACACTTCAATCAAATAAAGAAGAAATATCGTGTTTTGCTAATAAAGTTTTTTCGTAAATACTTGTTTTTAATTTTCCTTTTATTTCACTAAAACTAAGATTTTTTGCCATTCCATTGGCTGCTTTAAAATCACTTATAAAATTTGGTTCTTGTTCTTTTGATTCAAAAACAAATTTAGTGTTAAAATATGCAGCAAGTTCTTTAGCAAGAATAAAATATGAATTTGCATCATTGCGGTTTGCATTGATTGCTATTTCGATTAGATAATCATCGATATTTAAAAGTTGCATTGGATCATCATTTATGCTTGCAAAATCATTTGGTAAGACTAACAACTCATCTTTTTTTGACAGTAAGTCTCATTTATAACCTAATTCTGATCAAGATGCTAACATCCCTTGTGATGGATAACCTTTAAGTGTTTTTTCACCAAAGATAATTTCACCTCTTTTTGCACCAACAGGAAAACAAACAACTAAATCACCTACCTTTAAGATTCGATTAGTTGTTTGGATTGTAATTTGTCCTTTTTTAGTTTTTAATTCAACAACATCTAAACGATCAGAATTTGGATTTTTGAAGACATTAATAACTTTTGCAAATAAAATACCTTCTATATTAGCAAATTTTCTCACATCCTCAACTTCAAAACCTATTTCATTTAATGCGTTTGTAGTTTCTTCTGCAGTAAGTTTGATATCTGGTAAATAACTATTTAGATGTTTTAGTGAAACGAGCATTAAAAACCTCCTCATGTGGTAAATTTCAATCAATTTCTGTTTTATTTTGTGTTTTTAAAAGATGATTAATTTTTAAAAATATTTGTGAATTATTAAATCCTTTATTAAATGACAACGGTGAAGGATGTGAGGATTTGATGATATTTTGTTGTTTAATTTTATCGAAGTTAGATAAATTATATACAGTTTCTTTTGCTTGTTTGCCTAGTATAACAAAAATTATATCACTATTTGCCTCGATGATTTTATCTAGGATTACTGATGTAAATTTTTGTCATCCGATATATTTATGTGAATTAGGTTTACCTTTTATAACTGTTAAAACTGTATTCATCAATAATACACCTTGCTTAGCTCAATTAACTAGTGAATTAGTTTTTATGACAATATCTGGATAATCTTGTTTAAGGACTTTAAAAATGTTTGCTAAACTCTTTGGTGTTTCGTCTTTTCAACTAGAAAAAGCCAATCCGTCTGCGCTATCATCATTATAATAAGGATCTTGACCTAGAATAACAACTTTAGTTTCATTAACTTGAAAAAATTCAAAAGGCTTAAATATGTCGATTTGGTGTGGGTAGATGGTTTGGTTATTTAATTCTGCTTCTTTTAAAGAATGAAAAATATTATCAAAATAACTTTCTTTACCTTCTTTTTGTAAGATTTGTAAAAAACTATCTTTCATTGCTAAATTGCTCCAAAATTCTTAAATCATTACGATATAAATCCCTAATATCATTAAATCCATATTTAATCATCGCAAGTCTTTCGATTCCTACACCAGCAGCAAAAGCATTAAATTTAGCATCAAATCCTGCCATTTGTAGCACTTTCGGATGCAGCATTCCAGCACCTAAAACTTCTATTCAATGATTTTTATAAAACATATCTACCTCCACACTAGGCTCGGTAAATGGAAAATAACTAGGACGCAACCTTATATCAATTTCTTCTTCCAAAACATAGGATAGAAAGGATTTTAAAGTTCATATGAGATTTGGAAAACTAACGTTACCAACACAAACAAAGTCGAGTTGAGTAAACTGATGTGAATGAGTAGCATCATCTTCATCATTTCGATACACCTTACCTAATGCAAATGTTGAAATTTCGATATTTTTATTTTCGTGTAGAACTTTTGCAGTAATTCCAGTATTATGAGTTCTTAATAATGTTGTAGCATTTAAATAAAGTGAATCATGCATTGCTCGAGCCGGATGATCGATGGGGATATTAAGTTTCTCAAAATTATATAAATCAGAAACTATTTCACCACTTTCTTGCTGATAATAACCATGCTGAATAAACCAAGTCATAATGCGTTCTTCGATTAATGTTATCGGATGCAAGCTACCAGCTTTGTAGACAGGTTTGCTAATATCAATAAATTCTGAGTTTATTTTACGATCTATTTCTATTTTTTCCAATCTTTCTTCAGCATTTTTAAAAAACTCTTCATATGTTTTCTTTAAATCATTAATTTGTTTACCGATTTGTTTTTTTTGTTCAACTGGTGCAGTTTTTAGACTTTGTTGTAGTTGATATATTTGTCCATCTGATGAATAAATTTTAGCTTTTGCTTGTTTAAGATCTTCGAGTGTATTTATATCTTCAAGTTTTAACATTATTACTCCTTTTTATAGTGTTTTTTTCATTCTGCTTTTAAATTGTTTCAATATTCTAAAATGTTTTGTTCATTTTTGTTGCTGCTTGGAATGTAAAATTTAGTATTTTGTAGTTGTTTTGGTAAATATTGTTGATTATTTCAATGTTTAAAATAGTCATGTGGGTATTGATAACCAATTCCATCACCTAATTTTACTGCAGATTTATAATGTGAGTCTTTTAAATAAGATGGTATCTGGTAAATGTTACCATTTAAAATGGTTTGCTTAACTTTATCACGTGCTAAAACAACGGAATTACTTTTAGGAGATGAAGCAAGTTCGATTATTGCTGATGTAATAGCAAGTTCCCCCTCAGGGATACCTAGTCTTTCAAAAACTCTTATGGCTGCTTCAGTTTTTGCACCTACCATTGGATTTGCTAATCCAATATCTTCGTATGCAACAGCAAGCATCCTTCGAAATAAACCATCATTATCACCACTTTGTAAAATTAAAAAACCATAATATAATGCAGCATCAATATCACTACCACGAAGTGATTTGTGAAATGCTGAAAGGTTATTATAGTGAGCACTTTGTTTATTATCGCTATAAAAATTGATATTTGGTATTATAGTTTTTAAGTCATTTTTACTAACTTCTTTTCCATCTTTTTTTAATAGTGCAAGTAATTGTAAGTTATTTATACTTGCTCTTAAATCACCACTTGAAAAAGCTGCTAAATTGACTAAATTTTCCTTGCTTATTTTTAAATAAGGATAATTTTCTTTTATAATTTTCTCTAGCATTAAAGCGATATCTTGAACATCTATTTTATTAAACTGCAAAATCTGCATTCTGCTACGAACAGCAGGAACAACTTTAAAATAAGGATTTTCTGTTGTTGTAGCATAAACAATTATTTTATCAAACTCTAAATAAGATAGTAATATATCTTGCTTATCACGATTCAAACGATGGATTTCATCGATTATTATAACATCGCAATCATCTAAAATTTTTATTAAATCTGATTTATTATCAATCGATGCATTAAAATACCCCGCTTTTAAATTTAACTCATTTGCTAAAATAAAAGCAGTTGTTGTTTTACCTGTTCCACTTTCACCGAAAAACAAAAAACTAGAAGTAATTTTGTTTTCAATTACTTCCTTAAGCAATTTTTTAATATGATTTTGACCGACAATATCATCTAATTTCTGTGGTCTCAATAAATTTGCTAAATTTTTGTTCATATATTATTTTATAATTATAACGATTTTTTGATTTTTATAGGTGTTAAAGAACAAAATTATTTTTCTTGTGTATAAACTTGTGGATAATTTAATAAAACGAATGTATAAATAGAACTTATTATTGCCATACTATGTATATTTTTAGTTTTTTTAAAAAAACGATGGATGTAAAATTGTTCATAAATAAAGAAAAAATTATCAACAAAAATAAATTAGTTTAAAATTAAATTGCTATGTATAAATCAAAATTAGACATTAAAGAAACACAAATAGCTATTCAAGATCTTAAACAAATTTTTCAAGCAAATATTAAGGTAGCATTAAACTTGACTAGAGCAACTGCACCGTTATTTTTAGATGCAAAAACAGGACTAAATGATGGTTTATCAGGTGAAAAGGCAGTCTGATTTAATCCAAAAGATTCTAATGTTCGCTTAGAAGTTGTGCATTCGTTAGCAAAATGAAAGCGTCATGCATTAAAACAATATCAATATTTAGATGGTGAAGGTATTTATACTGATATGAATGCAATCCGTCGTGAGGAAGAGCTCGATTCGACTCATTCATATTATGTAGATCAATGAGACTGAGAAAGAATTATTTCCCGTAGTGATCGTAATTTAAATTTTCTAAAAATGATTGTAAGTAAAATTTATGATGCTGTTAAAGCTACTAAGTATGCATTGCAAGAAGAATTTCCAAAACTTACTGATAAACTTGCTGAAAACTTATTTTTTATTAGTGCTCAAGATTTAGAAGATTTATACCCAAATTTATCACCTGAACAACGTGAAGATGTAATTGTAAAGGAAAAGGGAGCTGTTTTCGTTTATAGCATAGGTGAAAATCTTAAATCAGGTATAGTTCATTCAAAACGTGCATTTGACTATGATGATTGAAAATTAAATGGTGATTTGTTGGTGTATTCTTATGTTTTAGATAAAGCAATCGAGTTATCATCGATGGGAATACGTGTGGATGCTGAATCGATGTTAAGACAATCGAATATGCACAAGGAAGACTTGTTAAAACTGTCACCATTTCATTATAAAATTCTTAACGATCAATTACCATTAACTATTGGTGGTGGAATCGGTCAAAGTCGTTTAAGTATGTTCTTGCTTGAAAAAGCACATATCGGTGAAGTTCAGTCAAGTTATTGACCAAAAGAACACATCGAAGAAATGAAAGACAAAGGTATTGAATTGTTATAAAAATATGTTTTTACCTATGATATAGGTAAAAACATTTTTATTCTAATTGATCGTCGACATCTGATTGTTGATTTTGTGGTTCTTTGTTTAAATTTTGATTAATTAATTTCAGTTGCTCTAAAATTAATTCATCTGTGGTAGGTTTAACTACATCAGGTTCTACTGCAACAGGTGGATTTTTCTTTAATCTATACCTTTTGATACCAGCTTTTATTATAAAATATGACATTAACATAATAAATAAGGTGAATGAAATGATTACAAAATTAATAATTGCACCTAAAAATTTCCCGTATTTAATACCTTTTCACACTAAACTTTCTAAGTCTTTAAATTTATCACCAAGGATATTATGTGCAATTGCAGACATAATAACATCGTTTGCTAATGAAGAAACTACTGCATTAAATACTGTCCCAGCCAAAAAACCAACGGCAAGTATAATTAAGTTACCTTTTTTAAAGAATTTCGATGCTTCTGTAAATGATTCATAAAGTAAAGACTTCTTATTATCTTTTTTATTCATTGCTTCCTATCTTAATTTAATTACATCAACTGCAACTATTTCATCATTGTCTTTTAAATTAATAATACGAGAACCTTTAGTTTGACGTGATGATTTAGGTATTTGTGTAATTTGTGTTCTAATAGTTATCCCTTGTGAAGTAATTATCAATAATTCATCTTCTAAACTTACAAATCCTGCATAAATAAGATTTCCAGCTTTTATATTATCAATTCCTACAAGACCTTTAACATTACGTTTAGTTAAATTATATTCACCTTCATCAGTAAGTTTTCCATAACCTTTTGAACCAAGAGAAAGCACTAAATTACCATCACGGTTCGATGAAGCAGATACAACATATTGATTTTCTTCAAGTTTTATTGCTCTTACACCGATGCTATTACGACCTAATGCTCGAATATCATCATTTTTAAAGATTGCAATATTACGATAGTTATTTGCAACTAAAATATGATCTTCATCAGATGATAAGAATGCACATACTAATTCATCTGCATCAACTAGTTTGAAGGCAATAAGTCCATTGCGACGAACAACTTTAAAAGAAGCTATATCAGTTTTCTTAAAGATACCAAACTTTGTTACAGTAGTTAAATATTGATTTTGCTCATAATCATCAACACTAATAATAGAAATAATCTTCTCACCATTATTAACATCTAAGGTTTCTAAAACATTAATGAAAGGAACACCTTTACTTTGTTTGGTTCCTTCAGGAATTTGGTGTCCACGAAGTTTATATGCTCTACCGAAATTTGAAAATAACAATAAATCAGTATGGGTTTTTGCTTGAATAATCATTGCGATATCATCGTCTTTATATGTTTTCATACCAACCGAACCAACTCCACCACGTTTTTGTGTGTTATATTCATCTAAGTTAATACGTTTTACATAACCATTTACTGACGTTGTGATTACAATATCATTTTCAGGGATTAAATCTTCTTCAGTTATTTTACCAGCACCAGAAATATCAATTTGTGTGCGACGAGCATCATTAAATTTTGCTTTAATTTCCTGTAGTTCACTAATAATTAAATCAATTAATTTATCTTCGTGTGCTAATATATTTTTATAATGAGCAATTTCAGTTAATAAATTTTTTAATTCTTCTTGCATCTTTTCGATACTTAATCCTGTTAAACGACGCAAATTCATATCTAAAATTGCTTTAGTTTGTCTTTCGCTTAACTCAAAACGCATACTAAGCTTTTCTTGTGCAATTAAATCAGTTTTGGATGATTTAATGATTGCAATAACTTCATCAATATTAAAAATAGCAATTTTTAAACCTTCTAAGATATGTGCACGTTCTTCAGCACGGGTTAAATCAAATTTTAATCTACGGGTAACAACATCTTTTTGATGTTTTAAATATTCATTAAGAGCAGTTTTTAATGTAAGTAGTTTCGGTTCACCATTGACTAATGCGACTAAATTAGCACTGTATGCAGTCTGTAAATAAGTTTTTTGATATAACTTATTTAAAATAATATGTGGGTTGAATCCACGTTTAATATCAATCACAATGCGAATTCCATCGCGATTTGATTCATCGCGTAAATCTGCGATTCCATCAATTTCTTTATTCTTATGTTGTTCGACAATTTTTTGAATTAAAGTGGTTTTTTTAATCGCATATGGTATTTGTGAAACTATAATTTGTGATTTACCATTCGCTTTTTCTATAATATTAGTTTTAGAACGAACTATAATGCTACCACGTCCTGTTTCATAAGTATCAATAATCCCACGAGTGCCTAAAATTATTGCTCCCGTAGGAAAATCAGGACCTTTTATATGTTGCATTAACTCTTTGGTGCTAATATTAGGATTTTTGGCTAAAGCAACTGTAGCATCAATAGTTTCACCTAAATTATGTGGAGGGATTTCGGTTGCCATACCAACAGCAATACCAGATGAACCAG
This sequence comes from Mycoplasma sp. AC1221, assembly GCF_054353815.1. Lineage (NCBI taxonomy): Bacteria > Bacillati > Mycoplasmatota > Mollicutes > Mycoplasmatales > Mycoplasmataceae > Mycoplasma > Mycoplasma sp. AC1221. The sequence continues at coordinate 10,021 of NZ_JBTHHH010000004.1, forward strand.
ATACAAGTAGGTTTGGAAAGCGAGAAGGAAGTACAGCAGGCTCTTTTTCGCTTGCATCATAGTTATCCACAAAATCAACTGTTTCTTTTTTTATTCCTTCTAGCATTTCAGCAGATAACTTAGACATACGAGCTTCGGTATAACGCATCGCAGCAGCTTGGTCGCCATCGATTGATCCAAAGTTTCCGTGTCCATCAACTAACGGATAACGCATTGAAAAATCCTGTGCCATACGAACCATTGCTTCATAAACCGATGAATCACCATGAGGGTGATATTTTCCGAGTACATCTCCTACGATACGGGCTGATTTGCGGTGTTGTGAACCAGGAGTAATACCTAATTCAGACATATCATATAAAATTCTACGGTGTACTGGTTTTAGTCCATCACGAACATCAGGGAGCGCTCTAGAAACAATAACACTCATAGCATATTCTAAAAAGGATGTTTTCATTTCATCATCGACTAGAATTGGATGCAAACCGTCTTTTGATTCGCTGATGATTTGTGATGAAACTTGATATTCTGCATTATTTTGTGGAATTTCTTCTTCGTCTTCTTCTATTATTGGTTCTTTTTTCTTAAAGACGATGTGGTTATCTTCTTCATAGTCATATTCTTTAATTTTTGTTTTTTTCTCTTGATCTTCTGCCATATCCTCTCCAATTTAATAAATTAAAAATTTATTAAATTATACACAATTTTTTGTTTAAAATTATTATAAGCAGCTAGAATTAAGTATTTTTTTGTCCCTGTGAACAAGCAAAAAAGAGAAAATTACGAATTATTTTCTCTTTTTTGCAATTTTTCTTCTTGTAATCTAACTAAATTTTTCAAATCCTTAACTTCCTTTAAAGAAAGTGGTCTATAGGTTCCAATTGGCATTTTTTCTACTGTGATTCCTGCATATTCAAGTCTTTTTAGATTGATAACTAACTTATCTACCAATTTAAATAATTCTTTAACATGATGATATGTTCCTTGTGTTAAAACAACAAAATAACTTTTTGGTGAATCGCTTCCACAAGGGATAACATCCTGCACACTTTTAACTCCATTAACTTTAACTATTGAATTAAGTTTCTTTAATTCTTTTACACTAAGTTTTTCGTTTATTCTCGCTCGATACACTCTGGGGATTTGATATTTTGGATGCATTAATTTATTTGCTAAATCACCATCATTTGTCATTATTAGTGCCCCAGTAGTATCATAATCAAGACGCCCTACAGGAAACACTTTATAAGGAACATTCATTAAATCTATCACAGAAGGTCTATTGAAATTATCTTTTAAAGTTGTAATAGTTTTAGTCGGTTTGTTTAAAACATAATAAACTTTTTGTTGTTGAAATATAGGTTTATTTTTCACAAACACATTATCGCCAAAATCTGCTTTATCACCTAATTTAGCTACCATACCATTTACTGTTACATAACCTTTTTCAATTAATGTTTCTGCTTCACGTCTTGATGCGATTCCGGCTTGTGAAAGTAGTTTTTGTAATCTAATTTTTTCCATTTTAATCTTTCATATATAAGTTGTATAAATTTAGTGATTCATTAGAGAATTTTACACCTTTTGAAATATTAAAATCATAGGTTTGTTTTACAACTTCTTTAAATCCAGCATCTAAATTAGTTAACGCAAGATCGCGTAGTTTTTGAATTCCGGCAAAACGTCGTCCTTGACAAATTTTATCGGCGATAAAAATAATTTTATCTAACTTGCTCATATTCGGATGTAATTGGGTATGATAACGAACAGCTTGTAAAATCACTTGATTTTGTAGCATATATCCATGCTTTAATCATATGTATGAACAGATTTGGTGTAAAAATGCTGGATTTTCTTCTTTAATATCTGGTTCAAACTCTTTAATTGCTTGCAGCGATCTTTTAACATCCCATTCTTTTGCAATATCATGTGTTAATCCTGCAATATAAGCATCCTTAGCAGGATAATTATGAGCTTTAGCAAGTTTGACAGCAAAATCAGCTGTTGCTACAGAATGCTTGGCACGCAAAGCAGAAAGGCTATTATGAATAATTTGTTCTAAATATAAACCATCTTTTTGAATGTAGTTTAAAACTTTTTTATCTACATGCGATAGCATTCCGTTTTTAAAATCACTTGATGCAAAATCATAAAGAGGGTTATTTAACAAAATTCCATTATATTTTTTTAAGTTAATTTTATTAATGTTTTTATCACGACGAAATACGGTTATTTGTGTGAGTTGAGAGATAATATCAATGTCTTTTCATTTATTTAATTTTGGTAAATTATCACTACCAATTAATAAAAAAAGTTGATCATTAGGATATTTTTGCCTTAGATATTTTACTGTATCAATGGTATATGAGACATTATTTCGCTTAATTTCAAAGTCACATAATTGCATTTTCTCTTCTAAAACCAGCTGAATCATTTCTGCTTTTTGATATGGTTTAACTAATTTTGTTTTAGACTTAAACGGTGATGTAAAAGTCGGAACAAATAGTAGTTTATCTAAATTAAGTTCTTTAATTGCATATTTTGCAAGCTTTATATGACCAATGTGAATTGGATCAAATGAACCACCATATATACCTATTTTCATAATTTACCTCTTAAAGACACCTACTTCAATTGAATCAGATTGTCCCCTTCTTTTTTTAATTCGTTCGATGTTATAGTCCGCCAAAGTTTTTAAACTCTTCATTTTCATTTTTGTATTCACTTTATTAATAATTTGATCTACAATGTAGTTAGATTTACATACTTTTGGTGTTTCTAAAATACTTAAACTACGGTAGTTTTCAAAGGAATTGATTAAGTTTGATACACGGATGCTGATTCCGATGATTTTGGTATCTAAAAAATTATCATAAAAAAGTTGCTTACAATATTTAATAATTTCATCTGCTTCATTGATAAATTTTTCAACTACCATATGTTTTGCGATTCAACCATCACTAAATGTTCGTACACCAAAGCTAATTTGATTACCTAGTTTATATAATTTTTGCAACCTTCTTGATACTTTTTGTGCTTGTATTGCTATATTTTGCAAAATATCTTCAGTGTTTATGTCTTTTTTGTTAAAGGTGATATCGTGACTAATCCCTTTGACTTCAGGAATTTCATCACTAACATCTGAATCAGCAAAATAATTTAAAGCATCTATGAATTTAAATCCGGATGTTTTAAGAATTGATGTCAGTCTTATATCATTATAAGTTAATGTTGCTAAATCCCCAATGGTATTTATTTCAAGGTTTTTAAAGTGATCACCAAGTTTTTCTCCGATACCGTGAAATTTAGTAATCGGTAGACTAAAGAAGCGTTCTTGATAGTTTTTGCTATTAGTTACAGCAATTCCTTTTGGTTTAAATAAATTAGTTGTCATTTTCGCATAAAACTTAGTTTTAGAAATTCCAATACTAATAGGGATTTTAAAGTTGTTTTCGATATCATCTTGCAATCTTTTAGCAAGTTGTAAAGCTTTTTCATCGCTATCAATGCTGCTATGAACTTGGATGTAGCATTCGTCAATTGACCCGACTTCAAATTTAGCAGCATAGAACTTTTTAATATATCTAAAAATCGTATTTGAAGTTGCAATATATAAATCAAAACGAGGTTGTTCAATGATTGCTTTTGGTTCTTTTTTTAATATTTCTGATATTTTTGCCCCCGCTTTGATACCAAGTTGTCTAAGTTCATAACTCACTGAAACAGCAACCGAATGGATTCCTTTATTTGCAATCGCTACTGGTTTATTAAGCAAATTAGGTTTTAAAGTTCTAATAGCAGAAACAAAATATGAATCAAAATCAATGTGAAAAATATAAGGTCTAGACATCTTTAAATGCTTTAGTTATCATTAATGTGCAATGAATGCGATTTGGTTGACTTTTGATGTTATAAAAAACTCATAAATCACCTAATAAATCCATATGTTCATCACTGATATTTTCACCATTAACAAATTTGGTGAAAATATCTACTAGTAAGTCGATTTGTTCTTTTGTTTTGCCTTTAACAGCATCTAAAAACATATCAGCACCTGCTAAAAAAGGTGCGCATCCGAGCCCATCAAAACTTGCATCTATTAGGATGTTTTGATCCCATTTTAAATCAACTAATAACTTATCCGAACAACTAGTGCTATAAAAAACATTTGATGTATCAAGTTTTGTTTTATTCTTTGGTTTAAGATAGTGATTCATTATCGTTTCGCGTGCTATATTCGGATTAAAATGCATAAAAATCACCTCCATTTGCTAAAGCATCAATTAATTTATCAATATCTGAATAATTATTATAAATACCTAAAGAAATTCTTAAAAACGAGTGTTCTTTGATGATATTTCTTATATAAGGAGCACAAAAAATCCCAGCAATTGTATAAATATTTTTGCTTCCCAAATATCCTGCAGCATCTTGTGCATTAATTCCTTTAACATTAATTAATGCGATAAAATCACCTGGTTTACTTGAAACAGTTATATTAGGTAAATTCATCAGTTTTCTGTGTAAATAAAAAGATAGATCTTTTAAAATTTCTTGAGTTTTTTGATAACCTACTTTGTCAAAAAACTCAAGTGCTTTATCAAACATAAAAAAACCTGCAATATCAGGGGTTCCTGGTTCAAATGCATTGATGGTATCTTTTAAAACCCATGATGCATCTTTATGAACTTCTGTAACACTACCACCACCAAATTTTACTGGTTTTAACTTCTTTAAAAGTGTTTCCTTAATTGCTAAAACACCCATACCGGTAGGACCGTAAAACTTATTTGTGCTAAAAACAATGATATCTGAATCATTTAATGAAACTTTTTGATGACTAATTGATTGTGCAGCATCGTTAAAGACATAAATATTCTTTGAATGTGCTATTTGTGATATTTTTTTGATGTCAAAATTTTGATTAAATGTGTTATTTTCTTGAGCGAATGCTAGAATTTTAATATTTTTAAAGGTTTGCAAATCTTCAAGTAAATTATTACTAATATGGATTTTGCATCCTATTTTTTTTGACACTTCAATTCACGGAATAAGGTTTGAAGAATGATTAAAAGCATTTAATAAAATTACATCATTTGGTTTTAATATATGCGAAAACATATTTACAAACAAATTAATCGATTCAGTTGTTCCACTGGTAAAGATTATTTCATGATCCTTACTATCAATTAGTTTCGCCACTTTATTTCTAACAGATGCGATTTTTGAATTCACTAAATTTCCAAGTGGCGTGTCAGCTGTTCTTGAAGAAATTGAGATATTTTTATAATAGTTATAAATTGCATTTGTTGCAGAAATCGGTTTTAAAACCAATGCAGCACTGTCAAAATAAGTAATTTTATTAAGGATTGGGAATTGCTTACGAATCCAGTCATTCATTATAACAACCTCCTTAATATCTTAATCAAAAATATATTATAGTTAGGTATTTTTTTAAATTCATCTAAAAAATCATAGTAATAACTGCGTTTTTTATTATTAAAAGCTATCTCATTTTGAATTTCATCAAAAAACGAACATGTTTTAATAAATTTATGCTTTTTGTTTCTATAAATAAGTTGTAAAAACATATAGATAAAAAAGTTTTTAAGCATTAATTTATTTGTGTTTTTAACTATAAAACCTTGTAAAAAGTTATTTATAGTTGCATTAAAACCATTAAAATTATTTTTAATTTCAATTCATTGTATTTTCGATAAATCATATTTTTCAATAACATCTAAATCAATAAAGGTTTTGAATATAAAATTAAATAAACTTTGATGCTTTAAAAAAATATATTTTAATAAAGTTTCATTAGTTTGCATTTCTGCTTTCAGAATCGAGTACAATGACCGCTTTATAAAAATTCTCTAAAATAGCATTGACAAATTGATATAAAAGTTCGTCATTAGAGGTTTTGTATGACTTAGATGGCTGTCCAAAATATTCTTTAGTAATAATCACGGCTTCATTTATTACAATTTTTGGTTGTATAGAATAAAGTTCTACACATGCATTTATTAATATTGCACGAATAAGTGGACTAAGTCGTTGTCACGGTCAATCCTCGTTTAATAACTTCTGCAGTATTTTTTTAACAAAAACAACTGAATTTTTGACTTTGATAAAGAAAAGTTTTTGTTCAAAATTTATTTGAAATTCATTAATAATAGCTTCAAGGTTATAAGGAATATCAAGTAATTCATGTTTATAAATAATTTCGATGTTTTTTATTCTTAATGCATGCCTAGAAATATTTTTTACTGCCATCTTTACCTCGGATGATTTTATTTTGCTATTATATCATAATTTACTTGATTTTTGGTATAAAAGGATGAAAACAAGCACCTTATGTGCTTGATTTTAACTTTTAAATTATGATAAAGATTCTGCTAATAATTTCTGAACTTGTTCTTGGTTTTCACATTCAATTGCTTTTTGAGCAAGTTGTTGCATTTGTTTATAAGAAAGTTGATTTACTAATTCTCTACTTGCTAAGATGTTACTTGCTGACATTGAGAATTCATCTAAGCCTAAACCTAATAAAATAGGTAAAGCATTACGATCACCAGCCATTTCTCCACACATACCAACTCATTTTCCGTGCTTATGTCCACCGTCGATGATATGTTTAATTAATCTCAAAATCGATGGATTAAGTGGTTGATATAAATAAGAAATATTTTCATTCATCCGATCTGCAGCCATTGAGTATTGAATTAAATCATTTGTTCCAATTGATAAAAAGTCAGCATATTTTGAAAACATATCAGAAAGTACTGCTGCAGCAGGTGTTTCCATCATCATACCTACTTCAATTTTATCCTTTGCAGCAATGTTTTTATTAGTTACATAAACTTCATCATATGCTTGGTTATAAAGTTCTTTTGCTGCTAAAAACTCATCAACATTAGTTATCATCGGAAACATTATTGCAACTTTACCAAACTCACTTGCACGAACTAATGCACGAAGTTGAGTTTTGAAAATATCTGGATTTTGTAGACAAAAACGAATTGCACGATATCCTAAGAAAGGATTCATTTCTTTCGGGAAAGCAAAGTATTTTAAAGTTTTATCCCCACCGATATCTAGTGTTCTAATCACTACTCTTTTACCATTCATTTTTTGTACTGCTTCTTTATAAGCTAAAAATTGTTCTTCTTCAGTTGGTCAGTGATCATTATCCATATATAAAAATTCTGATCTAAACAATCCAATTGCTTCAGCATCGTTATCTAAAACGTCTTGTAAATCTTTTGGAGAACCAATATTTGCAGCAAGTTCAACATGGTGAAAATCAGTTGTTTGTGAAGTTTTTCCTTTTAAGTTTTTAAGTTTGTTTAAATATTCTTGATATTCTGTTTGTGCTTTTAAATATACCTTTTGTTCTTGTTCAGTAGGGTTAATAATAACAGTTCCTTTTGATCCATCTAAAGCAATTACATCACCGTTTTTAGTATATTCCATTACTGAATTTGTTCCAACAACTGAAGGAATTGCTAAACTACGAGCCATAATTGCTGTATGCGATGTAGGTCCACCAATATTTGTAACAAATCCCTTAACGAATTTTTTGTTTAATTGTACAGTTTGTGATGGGCTTAAATCTTCGGCAACAATTACAACTTCAGAATTAATTGATGTTAAATCTGGTTCTTCGATATTGTTTAAAGCAAATAATAACTTTTTAAGCACATCCTTGATATCTGCAACACGCTCACGCATATATTCATCATCGATACCTGCAAACATATTCGCAAACTCTGTATATACTTCATTTACAGCATATTCAGCAGTTAATGATTCGTTTTTGATTTTATTTTCAATACTTTCCTTAGCAGCTGGATCCATTACAAATCCAATATGTGCATCAAAAATTGCCGCATGTTCTGGATCGCTTGCTAAACTTTTAGTATGCTCAAGTTTTGCAATCACTTTATCAGTTGCATTAGCATATGCTTTTAATTCTGAATCTATATTATTTGTATTTTTAGTAATTTCAACAGGTAATTCTTCGATTTTGAATACCTTAGCGATAGCAACTCCACGAGATGCTCCGATTCCTGTAAGTTTCATATTATCTCCTTTTTGCTTGATATATGATGTTGATATTTTATACTTTTAAAAAAAAGATTATATTAAATTAATTTGTAGTTTTAAAAAAGTATGTAAATAATTCCAATATTAATATAAATATATTTATTTAATATTCTAAATATTATATTTACTAAATGATAAAAATGAAAAATCATCACTTTTGTTTTAAAATTTGCTAAAAAAGTGTATTATTTAGTTAGTTGCCTTAGTGGTGGAATGGCAGACACTGCGGACTCAAAATCCGCCGGAGAAATCTATGCAGGTTCAAGTCCTGTCTAAGGCACCATATAATCAGCATTGCTGATTTTTTTATTAGGAGAATAAATGCAAGCAAAATATCAAGAATTATCTACCAGACTAAAAAAATATATGTCAATTGAAGCGATGTCTCGATTTGAAGAGCCGGTAGTAGATGAACTCAAAAGTAATATAAAGGGTTTTGAAGTTTCTAGAGATAAATTAGGTTCAGTGATTTTTTACAAAAAATCAAAAGTAGAAAATGCTCCAAAAGTAATGATTGCTGCACATATGGATGAAGTAGGATATATGGTTCGCTTAATTGCTGATAATGGTAATTTAATGGTAACAGCAATTGGTGGACTATGACCTTCTGTTGTAATTGGAACTAAAGCAATTGTGGTGAATTCGCAAAATCAAAGATTTACAGGTGTTTTTGGACACACCAGCATCCATATCCAAACAAACGAATCACTTAAAAATGCAGTTAAGACTGATGATCTATATGTAGATTTAGGTTTTAAAAGTAAGCAAGAAGTTTTGGATGCAAAAATCGATATTGGAGATAAAATTTTCATTAGTGGTGAATATGTAGAACTTGCAAATGATTTAGTTGGTGGTAAAGCAATGGATAATCGTGCTGGAGTTACAGCATTAGAATTTATAGCTAAAAATATCGCTGATTGACAATTAGAATGTGATGTCTATTTAGTCGGAACAGTTCAAGAAGAGGTTGGAACTCGTGGAGCTAGAACATCCGTATCAATTATTAATCCAGATGTAGCATTTGCAGTCGATACAGGTGCTGCACACGATACAACTGGTGCTAAATCTGGTACACCAGTTTGTGGAAACGGAGTATCAATTTTAGTAAAAGATTCTGGAACCTTACCAGATGCTAAATTAATTGAATATCTCTTTGAAGTTGCAAAAAATAAACAAATACCTGCATATAAATATGTAGCAGGTGGTGGTGGAACCGATGCAGCAGAATTACAATTTGCACTAGGTGGATCTGCTGTAATGACTATTTCAATTCCACAAAGATATTTACATAGTCCTATTGGTGTTGCATCTTTGGTAGATATCCAAGCAACAATTGATTTAATGACAGAATTCTTAAAATCTTATTCACCAAAAATACACTCAGAAAAATTAGCATATAAATAGTCGGTTAATATCCGACTTTTTATATGCATATCAAATAAAATTCAACCATTTTTATAAAAAAGTATTATACTATACAAAATTTCAATATTTGTTTTTAGATATTAAGTTATCACTTATATATCTAAAATAAAAGCAAATAAAAAATGATATTTTAATGAAAAATTGCACATAATTGTTATTAAAATATCTATATATGCTATAAAAACAAAAAAATTATAAGGATTTTGATATCATTAAATTATAAAGGAATCATTATGCGAAAAAAGAAATTTAGAAAATATATAGTTCCTACTTTTTTAGGTTTTACAACAGTTTCTGCTGTAGCTTGCACTAATCCAAACACAGAAGTATATGAAAAAAAACAGATACATCTTAAAAGTGTACAAACTCAAAGTACATCAGATTCAGTTACAATTAAAGCATTTTTAGATCATCCAGTTTCTTCAAATGGTTATTTTTCGTTAGTTTATAATAATCAAAATGTTAACGGAACCTTATCAGTCGATAAAAAATCCGTTACTTTTATCATAAACGGTTTATTTTCTAATAAAATATATACCTTTGATATTAAATACAATGGTAAATCATTGAAAACAGCAAAGTTACAAAACCAATTTTTATTCAAAACTAAACCACAAGATAATGTAGAACAACCACAAACACCTAAAAATAATGAACAAACTCCCCCCCCAACTTCAGGTGAGGAAACAACACCAGGGAACCAACCATCAACACCTAATCCATCAGATCCTGAAAAACATAATCCAGAAAATCCTGGTGATTCACAAGAAACAAATCCTAATCCAGGAGATGTCGAACAGACCACACCACCAGGTAACCTTAATTTAGATGGTAATCAAAAACCAAATAATTCATCAGAAAAAGAAAATAACCCAAATCCTAAAAAAGATAATTTTAGTATCTCAAATGTATCGTGAAGTAATGTTAATGCAACCGATGCTACATTAAATTTAAATTTTTCTAATCATACACTTGCTGATGTAAATAAAAACAATCTTTTAATAACCATTTCAGATGGACAAAATCATACTCAAAATCTTTTAATAACTGAATCTAGCACTTTATCTACAACTTTTTATTCACTTAAACCGAATACAACTTATACCTTAACATCCGTATCATTAAATGGGAATTCTTTAGCTCTACCAAGTAGTAATTTATCATTTACAACATCGCAACAACAAATTGAACCAAATACACCAACAAAAGAACAAAAAACATATCATGTGCAAAATTCTAGTATTTCTAATATCCAAAGCGATAAAGCGCGCATCAATGTTTCATTAGATACATCACTTGATGCATCAGATAATGTCACATTATCACTACAGGATGCAAACGGACGTCGTTTAGATTTTAGCAATCCAGCTGTAAATAATACTAATCTAATTTTTGATGTTTACAATCTTGCATCACATACAACATATTATCTTGATAACATCCAAATTGGAAGTCAAAATATATCTTTAAATAATCAAACTTTTACTACTAGTGATAACAGTGTGCAATTTAATGCATTGAACTATAGTCTTTTAGATTCATTTACTAAATACGATGAACAGGTAAGTAAATTTAATGTTAAGGATAACTTACATATTAAAGAAATATCATTGATTAATAATAAAATGTTGTGGTTTGCTTTTGACCATTTACCAACTTCTAAAAACAATGATTTCAAATTTACCTTTAACGGACAAAATTACACAACTAAATATAATGGAACATCACAAAATATTTTAGTTGATGTAAGTAATGGTAATTCAAACAATACTATTTCTAACATAATGTATGCAAATCAAGCAGTAGTGTTTAGTGGTAGTGTTAAAGTTATAAATAAAACAGGAACAACTGCTACATCTAATGTAAGTTCATTTAGTATTAACAATAACAAAGTTAATGTTAATGTAAGTTATTTACCTAATCAAAGCAATGATAAATATCTTATTACTATCAAACCTGATGTAAATGTTTATGATGCAGATATAGCAGTTGTTGGAACTTATAAAAACAGACATATTGAATCTGAAGGCATTATTAACTTTAATCAAGGATACAATAAATACATTATTACTGATGTCACAGCATTAAATAACAATTATTCTTTTAATGTTCCCGAAGAAGTTGCTTGAAGTTCAAATCAAACCTTTAATCCAACTATTACAAAAATACAATTTGCTCTTTCAGATGCTTCTACTAATACATATGTAGGAGCAATCAACCTTAATGCTACCGATTCAGAAGTCGAGCAATTTAAAAACAAATATGTTAAACTTACTTTTGTAGACTTAGTGCAAAAGAATACTCCGGCTGATACAGACGATAAAAAACGCAGTTATGGGTATTCATCAGACGGTGGAGATTGATTTCAACGTCAATTTCGCCAAGAAAACACTAAATCAGTGTTTTTAAACTTTGATGAACTTAAAAAGTTTTCTTTCACTGGACTAACCGAAGGAATTACTTGAAAACTAAATCAAGTACAAATTGTTAATAAATATGATTTATCATCTGTTATAGATTATGATGATGAAGGAAAAGATGGTGATAGCAAACATCGTAAATTATCTTTAATTCAGCAAAGTGGAACAACTGAGTTAAAACCAAGTTTAGATGTTTCTAAAAATGCTTATTCAGATGCTTTGGGAACATCTTTTAGTCAAACTAATTTAAATATAACTAATAATTCGCAATATCAAGAATCACAGTTAACAGATAATACCAGTGGAAATGTACCAAAATCTATCCCTTTTAATTGACATAACTATATAACATTAAATAATGCTTATTTAAAGAACACTTTGTTTTTAACACATTATAGCAGTGATATTAATACTTATGTAGCAACAGCTTATACACAATACAATAATCCATTACCTGTTATAGAATTTGATAATCATAAAGAATATAATTTTGCTGCAATGAAAGAAAGTGTTCTAGATAAAGAAATGAATGAAAATTCTAATAGAACTGAAGTTTATGTTGAAAAAGACATCCGAAATTTCAAAAATTTAGATAGCAATAAAGAAGCAATTATTAATTTTAGCTTTGTGGCAAGTCCAAAACAAGTTAATTTTAGACAATTTTCTTTTGGTAGTTTTGATTGAGCAGTATCTTTTAGTTGAAATAAACTTAATGCAGCAGCTAACAAAACTATTTCTGATATCAAAATAAAATTCTTAGGAAAAACCGAAGATTTATTAAAGAAGATTGGTAGAAAAATTGATTCAAATGACAGTTATCATTTAACATTGACTGACCAACAACTTGAAGATTTGATGAATAAACATCTTAAAGCACAAGTATCATTAAGTGGCGATAAATTAAAAATCTCGTTAATAGCTCGCGAAGGGCATATTAATAAAGATATGTATATACATAATCTTTCTTCAAGTTATTCAACATTTGTTGATAAAACTTGAAATTATTTGTCGATTATGTATTTAAAAAATGGACAACCACTTTCATTTACAAATGAACACACAAAGGCAAAAAATCAATTAAAAATAGATGGATTTGAATTTGATAAAGAGACAAAATTTAAAAGTATTGGTTATAATGATGATTCTTCTGGACCTGTTAATATCGAAGTTACAACATGATATACAAATTCTTCACCTCGAAATACAGTTCAAGATGATGTTATAACACGTTCTTTTGGAACTTGATGGGGGACAGCTTGGATGATTGGTAAAGTAGATCCAGATAATGAAAATGATAATCGATATTATTTTGGAACAAATATCCATGTACCTGTATTAAATCCTGGATATATATCTGCTCCAAAACCACATACTTCTAAAGAAGATGTTAGCTTATTTTTAGGTGGTTATTGATCTAATACTGGTAATTCAATTTTTTGGACATCTGATAATAATGACAACAAGAGTATGGATGGTAGTTTATCAAATGTTGCCGCTAAAAACAGAACTGATTTTAAAATTCACATCATTGATATTACTGAATTGATAAATTATTATAATCAACATAAAAGTGATCCAAATAAAGAAAATGATCCGAAATTTAAAACAGCTGAACATATCTACAAATGAAAGAGTCTAAAACATAATAAAGTATCTAAAATGGGCCGTTATATCCACCCATATATGTATTATACAATGTATATGTCTTCTTTCCCAGGTTCTACTACATATAATACTAAAAAGAATATCCAAGTTCGTCAAAATTTTATTGGTGACATCTTGTTTTATCCAGGTGATAAAGTTCCAAATGCTAAAACAGAAAAAGTTGGATTTATTAAACGTTTTAAAAATTCTAGTGGTGAGATTATTAATGTTAATGCTAATTATCAACTAACAGGTGGTTCATCAGGGACAGGGTTATATGATCATGAAGGAAACTTTTTAGGAATTCATGCTAATGAAGAAAATGGTGAAGCATCTTCATATTTACTATCTTCACAAAGAATTAATTTCTTTGGTGAATTAAATGATTATAATAATGGTTCATTTGCTTATAAAGTACAACGTTTGAATCGTTTGTATCCTAAGAAGCATAAAATGCTTGATATCTTCAATGAATTTGAAAATCCAATTAAAAAATAGGAGTAATGATGAAAAAGATAAAAAAACTACTTATTTCCAGTGTATTTGTTAGTGCAGGTGTATCTGCTACAACAATTGCTTGTGGAAATCCTGAAACCAAAAATCAGCAAAGTTTTGATGGAAATGTTGAAACAGTCAATGTGAATAACAACTCAGCAGTAATAAAAATAAAGTTATTTAAAACTTATAAAGCTACTGATATTTCATTACATTTAAGTAAACCAACCCAATATGATATGCCTAATATCAGCATCTTATCTAATATTTTAACTGTAACTTTTGAAAACATAAAAGCAGATACACAATATCAAATTGACCAAATTTTTGCTAATGGAAATGAATTAAAATTTTCAGATTCTGATAAAGCTAAATTACAATTTAAAACACCTAAAAATCAACAAGATGTAAAAACCGATGCAAACATCATAAGTGTTGATTCAGATTCTACAACTGCAACAATCACATTAAAACTAACAAACAAAAATTTAGATGCAAGTAAATTATCTGCTACTTTAAATCCTACTGCACCAGCATCAATTACATCAAAAGATGATGTAATTACTATTAAATATACCAACCTTACTCCTAATACTGATTATAATTTATCCCAACTTAATATTGATAATACAGTTTTAAAATTATCAAATAATGATCAAAATAAATTGTTCTTTCATACAGCATCTATAAGTACTGATCCACAGATTACTCAATTATCTCTTTCTGATGATAATAGCAAATTATATGTAAAACTTGCTAATGTTGATGCATCAATGTTTGCAAATGAAGCAAAAATTAAATTTAAAAATATTGCTCGCACTCTTACATCGAAACTATATGATGCAAATACACATTTACTTACTTTTGATATTTCAAGCATTACAAAACCTGATAATAATAAATTAGGTATTTCATATTTAGAAATTGCATCAACTCAATATCACAGTAATTTAACCGTTACATTTAATACCTCGAATAATCAAGAAACCAAACCATCAAATCCTATAACACCACCAGATAATCAACCAGGTGGTGAAAATCAAGGGGGACAAGATAATTCACAAACAAGTCAAGGTGGTTCGAATAGTGAACCACAAAATCCAAGTAATCCAAGTGAACAAAACCCATCTGATGAAAATGCTCCAGGTAATCAAAATCCATCAACTACTAACCCTGATGAAAACAGTAAACCTGTCGAAAAACCAAGGCCAATTAAAGATGAATTTACCATTAATTCTATTGATGTAACTGATATTTCAAAAACATCAGCATCGTTGCGAATCTCATTCGCATCAAATAGTAGATTACATGATGCGAATGTGCATACCTTTGATGCATCATTATCTAATTCTAAAAGTTTACAAGTTACAAATTATACCGAAGGTAATAATTTGTATTTGAATTTTTCAAATTTATCATCCAATACAACTTATCAACTTATATCCTTAAAATTAAATAATGTTGCTTTAAATTTACCAAGCATCAATCCAACATTTAAAACATTAGATATTAATGCTAAAGCATTCGTAAGTGATAACTTTAAAAAAGTTTTTAACGATTCACATATCTTTGGGATGTATAGCAAAGATTTAATAAATGTAAATACATATACAAACACAACTGATTCAGAAATTAAAGCAGATAATTCATTAACTAAATATTTTTCATTCATCGATGGTAGTGATTACAAACATGTTGATAAAGATGTTTTAACTCCACCACAAACAACTCAAATAATTAAGTCTACTATTGCTGATAATACCATTAAATTAGAAATCAAGACTGTTAATTTAGCAAATAATACATCACTTACTTTAAAATATAAAAAAGCAAGCAAGGATTCTCTTGATTCAGCAAGTGAATCAACTGTTAGTGGAACTGTTAATAATAATTTAGTTACTTTTACAATATCAAATTTAACTACAAATGATTTTGTAAAAATAACAGGTTTAAGTAATGGTTCAACTGCTATTAACCATTTTAGTGGATTAAATACTATTTATGAAAATAAAAACTATACAAGCGAATCAAGTGCTTTTAGTTTTAGTAGTGAGAATGATTTTCAAGCAAAAAGATATTCTAATGGTGGTGTTTTGCTCGAATTTACTGCAGCAAAAAAATCTGATAGTTCAAATGTAGATTTTCCGCAATATTTTATTAAATATAAAGATAATAATACATTTAACTACAAACAATTCGGAAGATCTGCGATCGATGGTTTACCAAATGTTAAAAAATACAATGTATATTTACCACCAAATAATGCACATATTTTTGATAATTATGTTGACTTAGTTTTACAAAAAAACACTGGTGGATATAGCAAATACTACGATGTCAAAGGTTTTCCTGGATTTAATAATTCATCAGGAACACTTACAAATAACTATAAAAATCCTGTTTTAGATATTTTATCTTCTAAGGTAGAAAATAATAAAGTTGTTGTTACATATTCACAAACTGTTAATGATACTATAAGTTCAATTAAGTTCTTGGTAAAAAACTTGAACCCCTTTGATCCATATTCAAAACTTATCGAAGCAACAGTAGATAAAAATAAAAAAACTGCATCATTTGATACATCAGTCTTACCTAAAAACATCTCTAAATATATCATTACTGCTGCACAAGTAGGAGATGAACAAACAGGATTTTCATTTTTAGATAAATATAAATTTAGCACCAGTGTTTCAACTAAAACCTTTAATTTATCTAAATTTACAACATATTTAGATGAAAGTAATAAAAAATTATACGGATCAGCAAAATTTGATTTTGCTGATGAGGATCTAAAGTTGTTCAAAAACAAATGAATTGTTTTTGAACTAAATCCCGAGATTAAAACAGGAAGTACTGAAGCATACGAGTATGTTTTACCGCCGACATTAAAATTGATTGTTCCATTTGAAAAATTATGAAAATTCCAAATTTCTGGATACTTTGAGAATGCTAAATATACTATTTCAAAAATTTATGCAACCGAGAAACAAAGAATGGATATGTATTATGATAAATTTAGTATTCCTGCTAATGTCGAAAAATCATTTAGATATCATTTTAATTATTCATCAAACGGAAGCAGTCCTTATTTATTAACTGATAATTCTGAAAATACTATGACAACAACATATTCAGATAACGATTTAATCACTCAAAATAAAAACTTAACCGTTGATGACTTAATTGGTTATTGAATGAAAGATGAAACAAAAAACAAAATCCCTTATTCATTGCAAAATCATTTTGCTTTGGTTGAATTTGAGCGAATGTGAAAATATCGTAAATTAGAAGATGATAGTACAAAAGAAAAAAAGAACTTTATTTTAGTTGATGATAGTGGTAAGCAACTTGACTTTTTCTTCTTTACACCACGTGAAATTCTTTCTCATACTATTTTTAATTTTGGTAATAACCATCATTCTATTTGAATTGAAAAAGACTTAGATGAATATAAAAACTGAGAAAACTTTAAAGATGATGTATATTTTACCTTTAGATTTGAATTAGAAAATACTAAAATTATTATGAGTAAAACTAACCGTAATTCATCTGTTCCAGTTCCAAGAGGACTGCTTTCGTTTGTTAATGTTTCAGTTTCTTTTAAAGAACTTTTAGCAAAACATACTATTAATGATGCTACTTTTACAATTACTCCAAGAAATGAAGATGCATTGTTTAATCAAACTTTATTTGCAATGATGAAAGATCGTTATTCATTTAAAGTAATTTATGATGAATCAAGTAAGAAGTTAAAATTAGAAGTTATACCAAAACATTCAGATATTTATTTTACCGATATTTTATCAGAACATATTTTGGCTAATAAGTCATCTGCTTTTGTTGGAAATGTCTTTTTAACAATGAATTATGTTGATGATAAAAATAACCCAACTAAAAATCCAACTTATCAAGGAAAACCACTTAAAGATTCAATGTCGGTATCATTAACTGAAACTATTCAATCACGTCCACAAGCACAAGAAGAGGCAAAAACTGTTGCTTCATACGATAAATTCCAACAAACAACTAAACTTAAAAGTGAAGATGGCATAGTTAAACGTTTATATTCTGATGATACCTTTAATGTATTAACTGATGTACGTCGAAGAACTTTTGCTTTTGATTATCATGGTCGTGGAACCTGAGGATTATTTAATAAGGTAAAACCTGATGATGCAAGTGATCATCGCTACTATATTGTATCCAACTCACATAATATCGATTTATTAGACGATGCTAATGCATCATGAGTGCGAAATGGACAGAGTTTAGATGGATTAGATATTGAACGTAGAACTAGAAATAATATATTATCTCCAATCTTTATAAAAAAACCGACTGATACTTCAACAGAAGAAAAGGAACAACCAATTTTAGAAGGTCTTGGTTTAGGACAAAATATGATCAGCAATTTAAGTATAGAAATTGTTTCACACTTTTTTGCTAATGGTAAAGATATTGAAGATTCATACAAAGATCCATATTTTAAAGACTTTCGAGATAATTATGGTAATGAACTTAAAAGAGAAGAAAAATATTCCGATGTCGATGTAGCTATTATTGATATTTCATGATTTGAAAATAACTTTGCAGGTAAAAATATCGATGATACTAATTTTACTTTCCAAGGACAAAAACTTACCGAGGATCAAAAGCGAATTATCAAATTCTTTTTAGATTGAAAGAATGCTAAACCAATTAAAATCTCAAATGAATTATTACATCAAAATGCTTATAATAATTTAAACTGAATTGTCGGTTCGATGCCCGGACAAAATTCTAAAAACCCTGATTCACCAACAGGAACTGGTAAAGCACGCTTTCGTGAGTATTTATTAGGTAATTTTAGATACCAAGGAAAAATTAACAGTGTCGGTTCTTTAAACCATCAAAATGATACCATTGTGTATGGATGAAACAGTGTGGATTTAGCTGCTGGTTCATCTGGATCAAATGTTTTTGATAGTCAAGGTAATTTAGCTGGTTTAGTTACCCAAGATCAATATGGTGCTACCGCTAAAGAAGGAACTGCATCAATTATGCTACTTGATGGCCAAAGAATTGGATATATCGGAAACGGACATCATCCACAAAACCCATATTCATTTTATGAAAAAATACGTTTACTTTCTTACTTATTCCCTGAACGCTATGGAGCAAAAAACTTTTCTGAGCAACCTGCTGATTTATTCTAAAAAACACCACATTGGTTGTGGTGTTTTTATAATCAAAAAGCAGCCTATACGGCTACTTAGAGATTATTTCTTACGCTTTTTCATAAATCACCATACAAAGATTCCAACAATACTTAAAACAACTAATGAAGCAACAACAGCACCTATAATAGCAACGCTATTACTTGATTTACCAACAGGTTTTTTATTTTCTTCTTCTTTTGCTTTATCTTTTTGCGCTTGTTCTTGCTCATTTTTTGTTTTTAGATCATTTTCAAACTTTGTAAGTTCTGCTTTAAAGTCGCTAAGTGATTGTAAGGTTTTGGTAAGATTTTGATATTTAGTTTTCAAATCTTGAGCTTGTGCATTATTTGCAGGAAGTTTTGCAAGCATATCTTGCACTTGTTTATCAAGAGTATCGAGTTCTTTTTGCTCTTTTTCAGCTTGTGCATCACGATCTTGTTTTTCTTGGGCTAATTGTTTATTAATTGCATCTTTAACTGCTTTAAAATCATTAATATCAGTGATTGAATTAATTTTGAAATTAAAGGCTTCTTGTTTATTTGTGTCAGTTACTTGTTTATTTAAATCAACTACTTCTGCCTTAGCAGCATCGAATGCTTTTTGGTTTTGAACTTCAAGATCATAAGCATTATTTGCATTGGCTGTAACAGTATTAAACTCTGAAACTTCCTTAGCAGCTTCTAATTGCTTAATTAGATTATTACGTGTATTAACATCTTTAATTTTAGCTACGGCTTCAGAAGCATCTGCGTAAGCTTTTGCTCGCTTATCTGCTAGTTGCTTAGCTAAATTACTACGGATTTGTTTGATAATGTTGCTAATATCATCTTTGGTTGCAGATGATATTTTGCTTGCAAAATCAGCTTTATCATCTAAATTAGCAAGCAATGAATTAGCAAGGGTTTTAGCAGCTTCTAATTGATTTTCTGAAATTACCAAACTTTCTTGTGCTAATTCCATTCGCGCTTGTGCATCTTTGATATCTTGTTCACTAACACGGTTAATATCTTGTTGTGAGTTTTTAATTTGATTAAAGACTCTTAGATAGTTATCATATGAATCAGGTGTATAAAGATTATTAGTATTTTCAATTTGCTTTTGAGTTAGTTGTTCATAGTAGTAGATTAAACGATTACGTTCTGCAATTGATTTTTGAGTTAATGCTTTTAGATTAGTTAAAGCATTATTTACTTGATCTGCTGTTACATTAGGATTTGCAATAGTATAATGTTGCGAATCAACTAAGTCATTTAATGCTGAAGCAAGTGAACTAAAGCGATGTTGGTAGCGATCGGTAAATGCATAGGTGTTATTTTCTAAATAATCATTGTATGCTTTTAGCATCTTAGAACGATTCGAAGCAACTAGTTCTGTGAATTTAGTTTTATATTGGTTATTTAAATCGCGGTATCCAAGTGGATCAAGATCATCAGTTGCTAACTTAGTATTAATTTGATCTACAATTGCTTTTAAAGCTTGATAAGATTCATTAGTATAGTTAATTTTATTTAAGGTTCCAAAATTATTAACATTAAGCAATGCTTGTTGATATGGAAGATCAGATTTTACTAATGCATTTTTAGCAGTATCGTATGCACTTGAAAGATTAGTTGCATCAGCAGTAGAAATATTACCTTTATTTTTAAGAGCATTTTGGATATTTGATAATGCTACATCATATTGAGCAAATGAATCTGGAGTATATAAAATATTATCAGTATTTGTTACAGGTTCTTTTATTTTGGTTTCTAAATCAGATGTATTAGTTGCTTTTGTAACAGCTGAATTTTTAATACTATCTGCCATCGCTTTAATTTCATTAACAGTTTGTTGGGTTAATAATTCATCAGTTGCAGCAGCAGTTGTAGCTAATGCTTTAACTTTATCATAACTTGCTTTGGTTGCATCGGTTCAACTATCATATTCTGCTGGATTAGTTTTAATGGTATCTAAATCAGTTTTAGATGTATTGCTAGATTGATTTTTGAAGAATCCAATAATTTCAGCTATCTTAGGTTTATTAGTAGTTCATTTAATTTCAATTGACGTGATTGCTTTATTACTTTCTCTTGGTACTTTAAATTCAACTACATTATTAAATAAAGTTCCTAATTTAGTTTGTGTCGCAGCAGCAGATGTGCTAGAAGTATCAATGATATTTGCATATACTTCAGCATTTGAAGGAACGCCTTCGCTTACTATTCTTAGATCACGACGGTCGAAATAATCTTTTTCCACATATCATTTAATATTTCCATTATCTGATTTAGGTTCATAATAACTATGGATGTCTGCATCTAACATCTTATCAGGTGTGGTATTTTGTGAAGTTTCTGAATATGAATTTCCGGTAAATCTTGGATCATTATCAGCTGCTACATATTCACCATCATTGACTAAAATTTGATTAAAGGTTAATTTACGATCTGCTGGATAATTTGCTTTAATAGTAAATTTAATGTATCTAGCTTTAGTATTTTCAGTTATATTAGATGAAGCTCAATATTTTACATCTGGATGGTTTGGATCATCTGTTGCATTAGTAGTTTCACCTAATCTCGAATTTGAATCGGTATCAGTAGTAGAATCACCGATGGTTAACACATCAGTTCATGAAGAAGAAGAAGAATTAGTAGTAGCTACACTAACAACCAAATCTCTCGGATAGTCTTTGGTATATTTATCAGCAAAAAGTTTTAATGATTTTAAAGTTACTTCGCGACCCAAATCAAAGATTAGATTATCATCTTTAACAGGTGGTTTAGCAAAAATAACTTTGCTATTATAATCTCCATCAAAAGCATTTTTTAAGGTTCCAAAATCAGCATTTAAGGTTCCTGAAACAAAACTTCCATATGGTTTATATTCGACAATATGTGCTTTTAAATCTTTAAATTGCATTGATATAACACTACTTGATTCATCAGTTTTGGTATTCTTGATACGGACATAACGCATCTGTGTTGGAGATGCTAAAGTATCGGAAGTCATATCAGTTCAGATGTATCCATCGGTTGAGTATTGTGTTTTTAAGGCTGAATCTGGCGATGTTCCGATGTCTTTATTAATAGTATCAACAGTATAAATATTTCCTAGATCTAATCCCACACTTTCATCTTTATTTAAATTAACAGCAGTTGCGGTTTGTGGTGTTGTTTTATTAAATAATTCAAAGGTATCACCATTTCTTTTGGTTAAGAAGTTATCATTTGATGCTGGATGTGATCCAAGATACTTATCAGTAGGTTGTTCGATTTCAGTATAACTAATATCACGAATTCTCCAAGGAGCATCGATAGTTTTATTTGCTTTAATACGTACACCGATAACAAGTCCTCATGCAGATGGGATTGATACTTGTTGGTCTTCAGATACTGATGTTAATTCAACTTTATTAGTATCTGGTGTTTGATCATTTATCTTAGGAAGAATAATAAGATTTGGAACTAAACCACTTGGGTCTTGTTTGATATTCAATGTAGATAGTTGCACCGGACGGGTGAATTCGATATCAAAATAATCATTTGCTTGGATGTTTTTATCACTAGCAGCATGATCGATAATTGCTACAGTATTTGGATTTGAATCAAGTGCATTATTAAAACTACTTGAACGATCTGGTGTTAAGGTTGATGAAATTGATAATTGTGGTTTAGCCTTATAATTTGGTCCATAAACAGCGATATCATTAATTCTTCATCAATGATTTGTAGTTGAATTTACTTTAAATCTAAAATCTTGTGCATTTGCATAACCACTGATTGCTAGGATATTAGAGTTATTATTATTAGTATTTAATGTAGTTGAACCAAATTGTTTTCATTGAGTAGAAGTATTAGAATCAGATGGATCTTTATACTCAACAGTGATTGATGATACGACATCGGTATTAGTAGTTCATCCTTGTTGTAGTTGGATTTCAGTAACAACTTGTTGTTCATTTAAAGAGAAACCTAAGGTTTTACCTTCAGAAATTTTATCATCATTTGAACCAGTGTTAGTTTGTGGGTTTGAAAATTGTGATTCAGTTGTCTTCATTCCATCGAATAAATTAGTAGTATTATTATTTTTATTAATTAAAGTGGTATTGGTAGAATTATATGTTACATTAGAATATTTTTGTGGGTTTTGTGGGTTTGGACGAAATTCTAATAAACGCATCCATTTTTTTTGTCCATTACCTGTTTCTTGATTAACTAATTTCACTGCAATTACATTATCAATTGGACTAAAAATAAAATCTTTTCCGTATACATCATTATTTGTATAAGAAATATTAGTAGTTTGATTATTAGGTGAAGTATATGATGTTATATAATTTCAATCAGTAGAACCTGCTAATTGATATTGTAATTTTGAAGTTAGAAAATAATCTTGATTATTTGCTCAGAATCTTAGATGAACCCCTCATAATGTAGTTGGTTCACTAAACTTAGCACCGATGTAATCTCCAGTTTTTAGAGTCGACATTGTTCCATCATGTGAATTTTTATAAATAATTTGGTTAGTATTAAATGGTTTGAAAGCATCTTGTAGGTTTGTAGAACCAAATGGATTTTGCATATTAGTTATAAATGTAGTGGTATGTGTAGTTGGTTGTAAAGTATATCCATCAATTTTACTGTCTGCTCAGTTCATTAATACATCAGCAAGTGGTTGGATGTATTGAACAGCAGGTTCTACTTGGATTAATTGTCCAGATAACACTACTTTGTAATGATTACGAGCATCATAAATTACATCTTTTGCTGCTTGCACTAGTTGTACAAATTCATCCTTGTTATTATTTTTAAATTCAATAACGGCTTGTAATAATGAAGAAACTCCTTTAGTAAGTTGTTGGAAAGATTGTAATCATGGTTTGATTTCAACTAAAAGTTGCTGGATATCTTTTGATGTTAATAAAGTGTTTAAAGAATCTAAAATAGTTTGAAAAGGTTGAATCAGTGGATTTACATCTGTTGCTGTCACAGTATCATTATTTAGTTTTTGAACTAATGTATTTATAGGTTGTTGGATATTTGCTGATTCATCTAAATCTGGTTCTGGACTAAAAACTTGTCCTTTGTTAACAAGGTGTTTAGCTACTTCTTTATATGCTAAAGAAACTGGTGAATCTTGCTCTGAGTTATTAATTGAATGTTTAAATGCTGCAGATAATACCTTATTAATTTCATCATCAGTTTTTCATTTCTTTCATCCATAGTTTGCTCCACCAAACATTGCAATCTTTGATGCTTGTTCATATGGAGATGCATTTAAAAATAATCCTGTAAATTTAGTAGTATCTGGATTTGGTTTTAAAAATGCTTTATAACCACCTAATATTAATTTAGATTGTGTAGTTTCTGTATACGGTCAATTAACTCAAAGAATCGGACTGTTCAATGTATAAGATTTAGATGATTCTGAAGAATTAGTATGGTTGATATATGAGTTAGTAAATGTATCATCTACAGTTCGTTCACTTCCACCACCCATAATTACTTGAACTTCTGATGGGAAGTCTTTAAAATATTCTTCTCCAGTTCCAGAATATTCATTAACTAAATACGGAAGAGTAACTTTTAAATCTGGATAAACTTGTTTTTCTAATTTCAATCAAGCAACTAAATCTGATAGTAATTTTTTTTGCTGTGTTTGACTATCGTTGTTTTCTGGTGTTGCTCCAGTACCAGATGCACCTTGCCCTGAACTGTTTTCAGAAGCATTGTCTGTTGCTTGTGCAGCAGGAGCAGGACTAAGAGTATTAGTACTTTGGGTGCTTTCAAACGGTTTATTAGGTCCATCGGCAACTAATCCAACTTGACGTACACCAGCATCGATAACTTGTTTAAACTTAGCTTTAAGTTTTTCAAATTTCTCTGCATAGTTTGCTTTGGTAAATGCATCAGTTCCTACAAAAGGATTTAATGTATAAATAAAACTTACCTTTGTTGCAGCAGATGTAGAAGCTAAATCCTTAATTTTGGTTAATTCTTCTTCTGTGTTTAATGTAAATCATTGACTGTTTGTTTTTAAATCATCCTTAGGTGCATAAAAGTATGCATTAAGTTTATAGTAACTTCCCCACTTCATATAATCTTTAGAAGCATCTAATGATCATCCATCACCATAGTATCCTTGGATAATTCCACGGGTTGCTACATCAGCTCAGTCCTTGATTTCAAAGTCTCTGATTTTGCTTCCATCAAGTTGTTTAAAGATATGTCACAAGGTGGTAGCACCATCAAAGGCTGCCTCGGTATTTTTAGCAACTAATGCAATGTAATTAGTGGTATAGTTGCTATCTTTTACTGATTTGGTATCTAATTGATATGATTCAATTTTTGAATCTAATACAGTATCAAAGGTGATTCCAAGTGATTTAATTTGGTTATCAACCAAGTTATCAGAATCATTTCTGATTCCTACTAAAATATTTGTCTTACCAGGGATAACTCTGCGAGTTTGACTATAAGTAAGATTTTTGAGTTTTAAAACTTCCTTGAAGCGATTTATGGTTGCATTATCAATACCGTCTTCAAAAACGATATTTACATCATTAGAGATTAAAAAATCTGAATTTTGATATGTAATGCTTTGTACTCCAGGGTAAATTTCATATGTAGTATTATTTGATGTTGCGGGCGAACCAGCTGACACACCAACTGAGATACTTGCTATCAAACCGACACTACCGGCTGCTGCAAGTAAAGTTTTAACTTTCTTTTTTAAATTCATATTACCTCGAATAAATATTAAAGGTATATAAATATATTGAAACTATATATAAGTAAAATTACTCAACTTATATATATATATATATATATACGGACTAATTATAGCATTTTTGAAATAATATCTATATTAGCAGCAAAATATTTATCATAAAAAATGATAAATTTTAGCAATTTATCTTATTTATAAGAATCAATGATTAAAATAAGATATAATTAAAAATAAAGGAAAAAAATGAAGTATAGAATCTTAGATTTATTTTGTGGAGCAGGTGGATTTTCATTGGGATTTGAACAAAATACTAATTTTAAAACATTAATAGCAGTAGATTTTGATCAAAATGCTACTAATACTTTTAAAAATAATTTTCCTGATTCAGAAGTTATTTGTGGTGATATATCTAATATAGATATCAAAAAACAGATAATCAAAAAATCAAAAGATGTTAATATTAATATGATTATTGGTGGCCCTCCATGTCAAGGATATAGTCTCAAAGGAAAAAAATTAGGATTTGATGATCAAAGAAATTTCTTATTTTTAGAATATTTTGATATTGTAAAAAATATAAGTCCTGAGATTTTTATCATTGAAAATGTTAAGAATCTACTGAATGCACAAAAAGGATATTTTATTAAACAAATTTATCAAATGTTTACAGATTTAGGTTATAAAGTTTCTTATGGAGTTTTAAATGCAAAGAATTTTGGGATTCCACAAAATCGTGAACGTGCAATTATTATTGGATGCAAAGATAAAGAGATTATGCTCCCCAAATCTAATATTGATAAACACATAAGTGTTTATGATGCTATTTCTGATTTAAATTATCTGAATTCTGGTGAAGGCAGTTTTCAAAGCGAGTATCTATATAAACCACTAAGTAGTTACCAAAAAAATCTAAGAGGAGATAAGTTGTATAATCATATTGCAACTAAACATTCAAATATCGCTTTAGAAAAACTTGCTATGATACCAGAGCAAGGGGATAAAAGTTTTTTACCTAAACACCTATGAGGTAAACAACAATTCAACACTACATGAGCAAGATTAAAATGAGATGATGTATCCCCTACAATCGATACCAGTTTTGATACTCCATCAAATGGAAGAAATTCACATCCGGTATTAAATCGCGCTATTACTTCAAGAGAAGCAGCCAGAATCCAAAGTTTTCCAGATACTTTTATTTTTTATGGTCCTAAAACAAGTATCTGCAGACAAATAGGTAATGCAGTTCCTCCAATGCTTGCTAAAGCAATAGCGGATCATATTGATTTAGAAATGGAAGAGATTAATGCAAGAAAAAATTAGAATCCATCATGCTGATGCATATGAGATAATAAATCAGTTTAAAAAAGAGAATATTAAAGTTAATCACATTATCTGTGATCCACCTTATAATATTTCAGCAAAGCATAATTTTAATACCTTAAATAACCCACGACAAGGTGTATATTTTGGATTATGAGATATTAATTTTGATTTGTTTTCTTGAATTAAACCTTATTCAAAGTTAATTGATAAAAATGGAAGTTTTATTATTTTTTGTTCGTATAAATATATAAGTTTCATCATAAAAGAATTAGAAGAGGCAGGATTTATAACTAAAGATGTTTTATTTTGACAAAAGAATAACCCGATGCCCAGAAACATCAAACGTCGCTATGTGCAAGATATGGAATTTGCCATCTGAGCCGTCAAAAAAGGTGCAAAATGGGTTTTTAATAAACCTGATGATAAAGTCTATTTACGATCCTTGTTTTCTTTCCCAATTGTATCAGGGAATGAAAGAAGTAAACACCCGACTCAAAAAAGTTTAGCATTGATGCAAGAAATTATAAATATTCATACAAATATAGATGATGTTATTTTAGATCCATTTATGGGGAGTGGGAGCACAGGAGTTGCCGCGATAAAAAATAATCGAAAATTTATTGGTGTAGAAATTGATGAAAAATATTATAAGATAGCAGAAAAGAGATTATTCGATGATAAAAGTTAGTAAGTTATTGGATCAAAATATTCATTCTTTTTTATACGGGGAGTTAATAAGTAGAATTTTAGTTTCAAAAGATAATAAATACTTTGCCGTTGTTAGTTAATATCAAGAATCTAAGAAAATTAATTCGTCAAAGCAAGAATTTTTAATGTATTCTAATCAATATCTACAATTCATTAAAAACCTAGATACTAGATACAACTGAATTGATTATCATGAATATACACAAAACTATAAATATACTAATTTTGCTTTCAATGGAAAAGAAAAAGCTATTTTGTTAATACAAAACGATTTAAATTTAACTGAAAATAATCTTTTTAATCGTTTATATTCTAAGATTTTTCAAACATCAGATTTTAATGAAAGCGAAAGTATAACAGGACCTAAAAAATGATTTATTAGAGGATTTTTTGAAAGTAGAGGTAGCATAGATACATCGCTGAATTTTTTAAGTATTGATTTATTTTATAACAGTAAATTTTAGCTCAATAAGATCAAATTATTAACTGATGTATTTAACCTGCATTTCCCACTTAAGTGGGATTTTTTATTTGATTATTTAACTCTCTTATATATAAATATATAAGAGAAACTTGAAAATTATTTTATTTTTTTCTTACGTTTTCTTACTGTTATGTTATAATTTTATTATGAAAAATGAATTAAAAGTTTTTAATGTATCAGGAAATAAAAAAGGTATCACCTATAAGTATGTAGGTTGATACAAAGGGGAAGGTGATAGAAATTATGTGCGATGATTTAGTCTAGGACTGATAAGCGAACTTGAAAAAATTAACAAGGATGCAATGAATATACTAAAAAGAAGAGTAAAGAAATTTTCAAAAAATGATAATCCAGATCTTGTAAAGGCTGCATTGCTAAGTTCGCTTAGAGAAAACCAAATTAAAGGTGTACATATCAAAATGGGAAATAAATTAATATACGAATTGATAGATGAATACAATATATTTAACTGCATGTCACAGCAAGAAAAGCATAAAAAACTTAAATATGTTTTCTATTATTTGATTTCTCGTAGAATTACCGAACCATCAAGTATTTTACGAAGTTTTATTTCTCAAAAAGAATATATAGAAAGTCAGGAAGTTTCAAAAAATACATTCTATAGAACCTTAGATTTTGTTGCAGAAAACCAAAATACACTCTTACAAAAATTAAATGAAATGGTTTTAAAGAAAACAAATAGAAGCGAGAGTGAAATTTATTTTGATTCAACAACTGTTTATTTTGAAACCTTTAAAAGAAAAGGTTACAAGAAAAATGGTTATTCTAAGGATGGCAAATTTAAAGAAGATCAAATAGTTATAGGTTTGGCTTGTGACCGAAATGGAATACCATATCACATCAAAATATATCGTGGAAATACAGCTGATCCTAGAACATTTATCCCTTTTATTTTAGAAGTTCAAAAAACTTATAATGTTAATGATTTAACTGTTGTAGCCGATCGCGGAATGAGTACTAATTCTAACATTAGATTTTTGGAACAAAAAGGATTTAAGTTTGTTATCTCGTATCGAGCAAGAAAAGGGGGTAAAAAATTCAAAGAATTATTATTAGAAAAAAGTGGATATATACAACTAAATAATGATGTTGTTTATAAAGAAGAAATAGCAATTTCAACTTTTCATAAAAAACGACCTAATGGACATCTTCGTCGAAAAATCATTACATATAGTATAAAAAGAGCTAAAAAAGATAAAGTTGACCGAGACAAGATGATAGAAGATTTTCAAAAGAAACTTGATAAAAATGGATATATAGATCCAAGTAAAATGATTTCAAGTTATAAATGCCAGTTTTTCAGACAAGTATCAAATCTAAAGTTTGAACTTGATGTAGATAAAGTAAACAGACATAAAGAATTTGATGGAATTTATGTTTATGAAACTAACTTAATGGATGAAAAAGTAGATAAAATAATGAATATTTATAAAAATCAATGAAAAATTGAAGAAAATTTTAGAAGTTTAAAGACTTATTTAGAAATAAGACCTGTTTATGTTTGAGTTGAAGAACATATCATCGGACATATGTTAATATGTTTTGCATCATTAGTAATATTGAAATTTCTTGTTTATCTTTTCAAAGAATTTCATATGAAAACAGGTATTTCATATGAAATAACAGAAGAAAAATTAATAAATCTTATTTCTAATGTTTCGATTTCAAACAAAGTTGATATATACACAAATGAAGTTATAGAAAGTATAAGAAACGAAATTACAGGATTTAATTTCGAAGAAGGTTGAACACTTTTTAATGATTACTGTGAAACAGTAAGAAAAAATTATTAAAAAAATTCGTTTTTGCCTATGTTTAAGGCTTAAACGATTTTTTAATACATTAAAGTGGGAAATTCAGGATTATTAACTGATGTATTTAATATTCCGATATCAGTTTTAAACATAAATTTTAGACAACTACAAAAGCAGTTTGTTGAAAATATTAATCGACGAAACACACAATTAAGAATTAATTTAAAGTGATATATAAATCAAATCAGGATTATAAATAACTATAAATTTAAAATCATTTTAAGTAATTATTCGTTTGGTAAAGCTATAAAAATAGATGAATTAAATTTTATTGAATGTCAGTTGTCATATCAGAATAAACCTAATAAATTAAATTCTGTAATTGATTTCTTTATTTCTCTGGTTTTAGATAAAGATTTATCATCATATGATGTTAAAAAACTAAGAAATGAATTATTTAAAACCGAATCATTAGATATAAAAGTAAACCGTAACAAACAATTAGTATCTTACATTTTGTTGAATACTCCTGATGTTTGTTATGGGTGCATCAATCGATATCCACTTGAACATAGAACTTTTATGCATAAGAAAACAGGCAGAAATTATTTTGAAATTCATCATAATATTTCACTTTCAAATAATCAGATGCTAGATAACATAGATAATCTGGTGAAATTATGTCCTGTTGTCACAGTTGCTTAAAGAAAAATGTCGGAACTGAGTTAGAACAAAAAAATATAATCAAGAGTATTCTTAAAAATGCTGAAAATTTAAAAGAATTTGCAATTAATTTCTTTGATACAAGCAATATAGACAAGGTAATCAACTACATTTATCAAAGCCTTTGCTAATGCATAAGATAATTACACAAAATCAACATCCTAGGATGTTGATTTTCTAGATTTTGAATTATTTTTCTTTGAAAAATATCTATAACCAAAGTAGTAGGTAAATAAAATAGTTGGTGTAATTATTAGAGCAAGAATGATTGGTAAACCAATATCCAAGAAATTATTAGGTTTTTCTTTGATAATTTGGCTATTTACATCATTTAAAAGGTTATTTCATTGTAATTCAGTATGTATATTAGCTTTTTTGTTTAAAAATTCTGATTTTTTATTTGAATCATTTACTTTATTGATTAGAGTATCTAAATTATTCATCATTTTATTGTCTGTATTTATTGACATTTTAATAGCATCTATTATCCCGAGTAATTGTTCTGATGAATTTTTAGTTTTTACAATGTCATGATAAAGTTTTTTCTCATCTGAAAAAGTAATTTCATCTACTAATTTATTTATACCATCTTTGTCTATTTTACTTTTATAAACATCTAATTGTTTTAGTATCTTTTCGATATCATCATATTTTAAGGTATTATTTTTAATTTTATTATCAGTATCTTTTGATAAAGCGTCCATTTGTTTTATTACATCATTTGAAAAAATATATTTATAGTTCGGATTGATAAATAACTTTTGCTGCAATGAATGAATTTGATTACTTTTATCTAGTGTAAATTTGTTAAACAAGTTATTTAGATAATTGATATTAATATCTCTTGCAGTTTGTGATGTATTTGGATCAGTTATTATTGCATCTTTAACTATAAATTCATTATTTAAATCTTTTGATAACTGCATTCAATTTGGTCACTGATTTTTTAAAATATCAATAAATTTATTTTTAATACTGTTTTGATATGTTTGAATACTATTACCATTTTGGTTATATTTAAGTTGTTGATATTTATCGATAAACGTATTATTTAACTCTTTATACTCTTGTTCACTTGTATTTAAACTTAATTGTTGATTAATATTATCAACAACATCCTTAAGTTCATTTAAACTTTCTTTTGTATAAATATTGGTATTTAAATTTTTAAATTCCCTTAAATCTAAACGAACATTTTCTTGATTATAAATGGAGTTTTTTAAATTATCTTTTGCTTGATTATATAGATTTATCAAATCATTTGCTGCATTTATTGATATATCAGTTTTGCTATTAATAATATCCAAAATTTTGTTATAGATAGTTAAATATTGCTCATATGATAAGTTTGTATATTGATGCTGGTTATTATCAACTTTATTAGAAATTAATGTTGATAATTGGCTTAAATCCACTTTTGTATGAGCATTTGAAATAATATTATTAAGTTTCAAAATCATATAATTAATAGTATCTTGATTTAGGTATTCCGAAGCATTTGCCAATTGTTCTTTAGCAAATATTTCATCATATGCTTGCATATCTACATTAGTTCATTTTGGATAATTAACATCTTTTGCTGCAAGTAATTTTTCTAACTTGGATTTATCAACATTGATTGGTGTATCGGGTTTATCGACAAAGACAATTTGAGAAATTTGTGGTATTAAATTGCTTCAACTTATCTTGATTGAAATTATTTTATGATGTTCATTAGTAGGTAAAATAAATCCGGTGCTATAAGCAAGTAAATTGCCTAAAATAACCGTATTTTTAGTTTTATTTTGCTCATCATAAATGGTTGCTGATACTTGTGCATTTGCAGGGGTTAAAGCAAAAATTTCAAGATTTTTGTTTGTGTATGTATCATAACTAAAATCGTATGTTAAGCTGCCATTTTCAGAAATAGGTTTATAAAAAGTATCTAAATTTTGGTCAAGTAGATTTAAAACACCATAATCTTTTTGTGAATCTATATTTGTTCCAGAAAAACCCTCGATTTTATTATTTAAAATATTTTTACCATCATTAATAACTATTTCATTAAAGTTTAATCCGTGATTTTCTGGATAGTTATCATTAATAAAGATTTTGATATAACGGGCATTTATATTTAATTTATCTACACCTCAATAACGATAATTTGGATATTTAGCATCATAGAACCCATAATCTGTATCAGATAACTTATTAAAGGTAAATTTAGTATCATAAGTTGGTGTTGAATAGATTGTAGTTCAATTTATATTATCGTTTGACACTTGGATATCTGCATTTCTTAATCAGTTGATATTATTCAAATCTGAAAAGATTTTTATTGAATGTAAATTAATGTTTGAACCTAAATCATAGGTTAAAAAGTCGCGTCTGCGTAAGTTTTTGCTAATTTTAACAACAGAATTAAAATCAGAATCAAAGGCAGCATTAGTTTTGAAAGTATCGGTTGAATTATTGCTAATGTTAGTGTCAATTAATCTGCCAAAAGGTTCTTGGTTTTGTGTGTAAATAACCATATGATTAAATGCTGCAGTTGCAATTTTATCGCTATTGTTAAATAAAATTATATATCTAGCAGCAGTATTTGGTCTATATTCAGTTCAATCAATACCGTTAACCGATGTAAGTAAACTGATATCCTTGTTTTCAGATCAATATAGATTAATATTTGATATTTGGTAATTTTTCTTTAAGTCAATTCCGATATAATCACCTTTATTAAGTTGATAATTATGGTTTTGACTTTGAGTATCTAAGGAAAATAATCTAAATGTTCCATTATATTCGGAAGTTGTAATATTATTAGAATTTTTTAATGATGTATATAAATACTGATTAGTATTATCACCTTGAAATTCGACATCAAAAGATTTTATTTCTCAAAAACTCTGTGTATTTTGAGTTGATAAAACTTTGATTCCAGTCAAAATACCTGTATTTATAGGTAAATTTATTTTTGTCAAATCATCATTTAAAGATACATTATCTAAAATATTAACAGTTTCTCCATTTAAAATCCCTTGAACTTTAACATTTGAAAGTTTGTTATTAGGATTTTGTAAGATACTTATTGAAGCAACTTTGCTTGGATATTTAAAATCTACTTTAAAACCTTGATTTGCATTTATATAACCATTATTTGTAGCATTTGCTAAAACAGCTGAAGTAAATTCAGTGTTATCAGTAATAAAACCAATAGAATTGTTTTGATTTGAACTTCTAACATTTTCGCGACCTAAAATTCTAGTTCCTTCGAATCCTGGTGTTAAAACTTGTTTTTGATTTGAGTCGTCATAACCTACCCTTAATCTAGTAATTCTTCATCAAGAATTATTAACAGTAGTGTTATTTACAAATCTAAATTTGTTAGTTATTGCATATCCGTGAGCGTGGATGTTAAATGAATTACCATAATCATTTTTTGAACTAAAAAGTTTTCATGAATGCGATGCATCATCATAATATTCTATTTTAAAGTTACTTAGACGATCTCTACCGTTAGGTTGTCCTTGGATTAAATCGATTCTGGTTATTAATCTTTTTTCTGGAAGCATAAATGCAACAGATTGATTTTGTAAGAATGCTGATGTATTACTATGTGCCGAAAATGCTCAGTTTGTATTAAAATCATCATCCTTAATTGAATCGATGCTTCCTTCACGTTTTCATAAATCACTTGATTCATCGGCTGTATCTTCAGTATAATCATTGTGATTGTTTTTATTTGCATCAAGTTGCTCTTGGTTAACTAAAAAGTTTGTTATACCTAATCAAGCCTCTTCGGGGTTATTTTGTGTTGCAATAACTCTTACAGCACTTACATTTTTGATATTTAAGTTATTTAACTGAATAGGTTCGATGTTATCATGAAATCTTTGATAAATTTGATTATTAACATCTGTTCAGATACCATTAATTGATCGATATTGTAATTTAGAATAAAAGAAATGATCGCGACCATCTTTCATTTGTATATAAATAGAATTTAAAGTTAATGGTTTAGAGAACTCAACACCAAAATAGTCATTTTTATTAATTCTATTAGGGTTAGTAAATAACATTTGATCTTTGTTTTGTGGATCAAAAATATTTCCAGCACCAGTATTTGGAGTATCAGTTCGACTAGTTATAAATGTTTGTTGTACATCATTTATAGTTGTTTGATGAAAATGAAGTTTTTGATTTTGGATATCATCTAAGGTAGATAAAAGATAATTTATAAAAGGTTGTAAAATTTTAGGACTAATCTGAGGATTAATTGTTGTTTGATTTATATTAATTTGATGTTTAATATTTGCTTTAATAAGGTTTTTATGTGCTAAAAACAAGTTATTAGCAAACTGGTTATCTGAATTAGTTTTAAGATTAATTAATGCATTTAAAGCATTTATAAGAGCATTATTTAAGTCGATAAATGCATTAATTCAAGGAGAAAAAGTTGTGATAAAAGAATTTTGAAAATAGTAATTTGCTAATTTTTTTAAATTGTCATTTAATGAATTAAAATAATTTTGGATATCTAAAACATCTTCAATATTGTATTTTTGAGAAGATAATAAACTTTTAAATTTTTTTAGTTTGTTTTCTATATCAGTATTATCGCTTCAATCTTTTATAAAGATATTAGTAACAAAATCTTTAAATAATTTGATAAGTTCTTTGTTTTCTAATTTATTACCGATGATATCATCAAGAGCAGTGTTATAAAGTTGTTTAAAATCAGCATTATTAGCATTTCACAAGTAGTTGCTTAACATATATAAAGGAATTTGTGCATTTTCAAAAAATAATGATGGATTTAACAAAATCCCTTTAATATTTTTATATTTATCAATATTACCTGTAAATCCACTTAGATCAAAATTATTTTGAGCAGATGTTGAATTAAGAGAATTGTTTCATAAAATAATATTTTTGTTATTTATTAAATTAGCAAGATTATCAATAAAATCTTTATCATATGAATCTTTTGTGGTCGTTATAATCTTAAAATCATTCGGAATATTTGCAAAAAAGTTTGTTACATCAGCTGCAGAATTTGCAACATTATTAGCAAAGTTATCGATGATATTAAGGTTATCAAGTAAGATATAAATATCTCTATTATCTATCTGTAAGCCTTGATATCAATCGTTAAATCTACTAAAGAACTCTTGGTATATATTTAAATTTATCTCACTGCTGTTATTAATAATAAAACCAAATTTAGTTATTTTATTAGCAATTAGTTGCTGTATTTTTGCTTTGAAGTTCTCAAAATCACTACTTAATGATTCACTAGTCATCTTATTTTTTTTAAATATATTGAAAGCAAAAACAGGTTGTATGTTAGATTGTAAACTCTTGTTAACAAAAGGAATTAAAAATTCATTAAGTTGTTTATCATCATATAATTGTTTTCAATCTGAATTAAGGTATTGATCGTAATAATTACCATAAAAATACTTATTAAGTCTGTGTTTTTGACCATAATCAAGGAATTTAAAACGTTGATTATTGTTTCAGTTGTTATTTTCTGTAGCTTCAATGATTCCGCGATCCTTGTAATCTGAATAATCTTTAATGATAAAACTTTCGATGGTGCGGTTTTGTAGTTGGTTAAAGATTTGAGTAAATGTTGCGGCTGCATAAAATTCTGATCCTTGTTTAAAACCAAAAGCAGTTATGATATTATCTCTACTTGTTAATAAATACGCATCATTTTTAAATTGAATATCATTGTTAAAATCAATATCATTTGCAATCATATTATCTACTAATTTATCAGAATTACCTGAATTTCCGATAAGAATATTAGTTTTGCCAACTTCAATTTGTTTGCTTAAGGAAACTTGAAAATTCTTAGTTTTAAAAGAATTTTGCAATAAATCAATAGCACCATTAGAAATACCATCTTCAACAACCAAGTTGATTTGATTGTTCAAAACATAATTTTTGTATAAATAATTAATTTCTTTAACTTCTGGTTCAATGTTATAACTAACATGCGATGTATGATTTTGTGTATACGAAGCAGAAACAAAAAATAAAGAAGAAAGTCCTAGAAATGGAAATAGTTTTTTAAATTTACGAATTTTCATTATTTCTCCTTTATTTGCTTCATAAACCAAGGCAAAGCATATTTGTTTGGATTCACTGCATTTGCACGAATAATTTGAGAAGCAAATGAGTGTTTGTTTTTAAGTTCAAATGGGTGTTCACCATTTCAGTTAACCCCAAAATAGTTGTAATTTAATGCATCATAGTTTCAACTTACCGAGTAGAGAAAACCAACACCAGAATTTCATAAGGTAGCAAATGAATCATCACCGATATATCTACCAGTTCCTGATGCTCCAGCACCTGAGTAAAATGGAGCATAATTTTGTTGGTATCCAACATCCATTCCTAGTGTTAAATCAACATAGTAGCGAGCCGGACGGTGATCTAAAATAGCTGTTTGATTTGCTCTCGGATAACCGATTGATGCAACATCTTTTGTTACAGGTGAATTCATATTGTTATATTTTCAGGTGTAATCAATTTTTGCATTATTTAATTTAAATCAGTTTTCCAAATATAAGGCTAAATCAAATTTACCTTCGTTTCTTGCTTTTGCAATTTGTTTATTAATATCTACAATAATAATAGTAGCATCGAGTCGTTCAGGGGTACGATTAGTGTTTAATAGTGGATCACCATTATTGTTATATTGTTGAATCCCAATTCATATGGTGGTTGCTTCATTACCACCTGCACTTGTATAATCGGTTCACCCATAGCGACCACGTGTTGCATATGTAACTTCTTGTAAAAATGGAGCAGATATTGTGATATCACTAGTTCTAAAGAATAAGTTTTTACCTGATATTAGCGAAAAATCTCAAATCCCACTTGATTGGGCATGATGGTTAGTGATTACATAAAATCTTCCATCGTTTGGATCGTTATTAACCTTACCAAGCATTGATGCAGTAGCAATTGCTCCTCCAGGACTATAAGCAATTGATCTACCGATAATTGCACGAACTAATTCACTGTATTTTCCATATTCTTTTAATCGAATTGATTCAAGTTGCATTTTATACCCATCATGAAATTTAAAGCTAACATTTTGGTTTGGATTATAGATATTATGATCAAAAAGATATTCAGGTTTGTTATAGAATAAATAAGGTTGATTAAAAGTATTAGCCATTATTTTAGAATAATCAAATGCATTTGTATTTCAATGAAAATCTTCAGTTTGTTGTGTTGAATCATATTTGACTTTTAAAGTAGCAGCACCGTTAGCAAATAAAAACTTGTATCCAGATAGCTCTTTTGTTACCGATGATGTTGCATTTCTGGGATCAATTATAATTTTATTTGCTGGATTCTTGGTTCATAAGGCAAAATCGATATTATTATTATTTCAACTTGCTTGCACCATAAATGTAAATTTCTTTTTATTTTTAGTTACATCTACAGCAACATTTACAATTTGCTTTTCTTTAATTTCATCATAATCAAATTCAACATCAAAAGCAGGATTTTCTGTAATACTAATATTATATCCATTTTGTATTATTGCTCCACCGTTGAAACTAAGAATTAATTTACGATTTGATGTGTTTTGCGTAAACATCGGATCAAGAATTTTGTGTTGTAGTGTTCAAAAAATTGTATTTGTATCTTTATTTATACTTCACAATGCATCTTTTCAATAAAGTTCAAGAACCCTTTCGCGATGAACATTATTAGGTGCATTATAAATTGTTCTTAATGAATTTGCATCATTATTTGAATAAACAGGATTTTGATGTGGACTTCTTGGATTTTCTGTTTGAAAACCGTTTATTTTAAATCAACTTAATGATTTTACATGACCAGAAGCATTGCTTCCATCGAAAGTATTAACACCGAAGCGAATATAAGCAGATGTTGCATCAATTGCTTGAATTTCATCTATTCTTATTTCTGAGGCTGGTAAATCAAAGTTGCGATAGGTTAAAATTCCGTTATTACTTTTAATCTTGATAATTTGATTTAAATCATCTAGGTGTGATTGATAGTATGAAATAGTGTGTTTTACAAGTTTATTATTATCAACCGATATATCATCATAAGTAAGGTTATTAAGCATTATTTGTGGATAATGCAGTTGTTGATAATCATTGACAAAGTTTATTAAGGTAAAAGTTTGATTTGGTGAATATCTGCGATCTTGATGTTGCTTATCAATAAAACCGATTCTAAAACTTAAACCTCTTTTTCCAACTAATTTAAAGTCATAATAATAAGTAAAATATCTATCTCTTATGCGATTGATATCATTATTGTTAATCGGATATATAACTACATCTTTGTCATAATTACCTGTTCCAAATGGAATATATGTCGATAAATCCTTATTATCTGTTTTATTTGAAGCACTTCCTGATTCAATTTTAAAGAAATAACTAGCTGCTAAAAAGTGTCTTTGTTGTATAAAATCTCTTGCATTGATGATACTAAAATAATTACTTACATTACCATTACCTCATACTTGTCCATTGACTCTTACTTGCTGAATGTTGGCTTCATTTAAGTTATCGAAGATTCTGGCATCATTTGCATCAATTGCTTTATATCCATCAAAATCACTTTCTGTAAAATTGTCACCATTTTTGGGTTTTATATCAAAAAAGTCTTGTAGTTTAAAGTTAATCATATGAATCGGATTTGCATATAAATCACCTAAAAACTTAATTGGTGCTTCTTTACCATTAATTTTATATCATAAAATTAAATCAGCAGTTGCATTATAATTATCTACATTGATTACATCCTTGATAAAAATCTGATATTTACCAAATTTTGGTAAATCATAAACATCATCAAAAGCTTTTATTGCATCTGAAGCTAAATATTGTGCATGTGTATAATATGCATTAGGTTTAAATTTCAAGATGCTATAAAAATATTCTTTGCTTCCTTTTAATATCTTTTGAATTTCTGCTAAATCCTTAGCATCTTGTTGAGATGTGGGTGCATTATTTTCAAGAAAATCAACAGTATTCAATGTTGGGATAATAGCAGTCTTAATGATTTGTTTATTAAAAAGTACATTAAATTTAAAGTATAGATGCTTGTCTTGATATTTTTGATAACTTTCTATATCAAAGTTAAAGAAGTTTTCGATCCCATTGATTCTGGGTTTAAAAAACACCTTTTTATCAGTAAGTTTGATAAATTCATCCAAGGATAATTTTGATAATGATTCATAATCGACACTGTAAAATTGATCGAGATTGTTTAATAT
The DNA here is from genome assembly GCF_054353815.1 of Mycoplasma sp. AC1221. Classification (NCBI taxonomy): domain Bacteria; kingdom Bacillati; phylum Mycoplasmatota; class Mollicutes; order Mycoplasmatales; family Mycoplasmataceae; genus Mycoplasma; species Mycoplasma sp. AC1221. The sequence continues at coordinate 50,295 of NZ_JBTHHH010000004.1, forward strand.
AATTTTGTTTATAAAAGGTTTAATATCATTAGAAAAAGGTATTTCTTTTTTAATTTCTGCTTTAATAAAACGATTGCTTTTTAAAAATACATTTAATGTAACTATAAGGATATTCGGATTATTTTGTTTTAATTCTAAATTACTTACATCAAAATCAAAAACATCATCATCACCTTCGTTTAAGAAGACACGATAGTTATTTAAGTTTATTGAACCTGAATGCAAATATTGATTAACATCATATCCATTTGGATCTTTAGCAAGCGAAACAGTGTTATGTTTTGCTATCTCATCTAATAATAATGAAGATAAATTATCATATGTTTTGTTTACATCTATATTTTTTTCATTAAACCTTTTTAAAGTGTAATAAAAATCATTTAATCTTAACACATTTGTATCAATGTTTTCAATATCAAAGTCTTCTAAGGTATTTGATTCACTGTTATAAATTTTGCTAAATAAGATTGCAGAATCAGATAAAAAGAAATCTAATATTTTTTTAGCATCTACATGTTTAGCAGCGATAGCATCATTTGTTTCTTGTATTTCTCTTTTAAGATTAGCTAAAAGCGATATAAATTGCAATGGATAATCTTTGAATTCATTAAATTCTTGCAAACCATCTTTGCTATATGCTTGTGTTTTAAAATAAGTTTTTATCGATGGACTGAATTGGTTATTTGCATTTATTTGCTTAATAAGACCTTTCTTTAAGTGAACAAAATTACTTTCTTGGGCTTTTATTTCATTTGTTAAATATTGGACTTGTAAGGTATTAGCAAGGTTTTCTGTTTGATTTAATAAAACATCTTTTTGTTTTGATGTTAGAAATTTACTTGAATTTATTTTTTGACTTAATGCTTCAGCATATTTAATAATATCTTTAGAACGATAGTTATTTAAGATAATAAAGGATGTAATTAATTTGTTAACTTTTTCAACTTCATCTTTTAGTTCATTTAATGTAGGTATTGAATCAAAATTAGTCTTCTTTAAAAGAAAGTATTTATTAACAATGTCTTTTATTTCATCACTAAAAATAATGGAATTTTGTTTTTGAAATTCTTCTATTTCTTTGATTTGCTGATTAATATAATTAACAGTTGATAAAAATTGTTCATCTTGAGCATTGACAAACAAAGAACTAGATTTAGTTTTTAAATAATTGATTAAATTTGCATCAAATTTATAATCAATATTAATTGATTTAATTGAGTTGTCATAATTTTTTAATTTATTTTTTAATATCTTCTGTTTTTGTGTTAATTGATTACTAAGAATATGATTTAGTTGGTTAAATTTTTGATTAAGTGAATTAAAATCAAGGTTTTTAGAATTTATAAAATTATTAATATTAAAATCAGATTGACTTATTTGTTCTTCATTATGAAAACTATATTTACTTAAATTTTGTAAATTCTTATAATTAGAATTAAAAGTTTTTAAATTTTCATTGAGTTCATCTTGAAATTTATTATTTGAAAAAAAGATAATATTTTCAGGCATAGATTCAAAAATTTGTTGTTTGATATTATTAAATGAATCATTATTATTTTCGTTAAAAATTTTAGTAATTTGCTTTCTTAATTCTGATTGAGCATTATCATTATTAATTTTCCTAATTAAATTGTCTAAATCACTAAGTAAATTACTAAAATAATTATTCATATTTTTATAATCAAAAGAAGAAGAATTAAGAAATTTGATAATTTCTGAATACATATCTTTAACATCATTACTATCTCTTAACTTCTCATCATCTTTTTGTGATTTTAGCTCCTTAAAATAAATTACATTTATTGACAAACTATCAATAAAATTTCTATTTGTTATTAATTCTTTATTTGCTTGATAATCATTTTGTAGTTTATTCTTTAGATTCATAAAATCATCTGAATCTAAAAAATAAAATTTTTGCTTCGGGAAATCATCATTATTATTTCTATTTGCACATGCCGCAACAAAGATAACAGGCGAAGAAGCGGGAACTAAAATAGAAAATAATTTCTTTTTCATTGATATCTCCGATTAAAATATTTTTAGGTGAGAAATAAACATAAATTCATAAAAAATTTATGTAGTTATTTATGGTTATTATTCATTCATAATATAACATTAGCAAACTAAATATAGTACATTTATTTTATCAAATTTTGATAAAATTTTATTCCTTTTTTAGTTTATTTTTTTCATTATCTTTATTAAATATATGATGTAAATTTGAATATCTTCATCTTCTAAATAACAATAAATTATAAGAATATGAAAATATCCTTGTTAGATAATGTATAATTAATATCTAAATTGTATATGAGACTTATATGAGGTAATAATGCGAAAAGATAAAAATATAACACCATCAGTAACTGATAAATTACAGCAACTTGGATACAATCTTTCTGATTGAGATGATAGTCAGACTAACAAAAAATTAGATCAAAACATTCTTTTTGTTCTTAATACTGCGTCAAAGAACAAAAATAATCAACCAGGTTATCCGGATAGAATTTATTTTAATAAGAAAACAAATTTATTAATTTTAGTTGAAGAAAAAACAAATATCAAAGATCATTATGATGCTGATATTAAAAAAGGTGCTATTTCAGGGATAAAATGATATTTATCTAAGTTCTTGAATAACTCATTATTTGACAATTACAAAATTTTAGGTATTGCAGTAAGTGGTGATTTATCAACTCAAAATTCTTATTATTTTGATTGTTTTAAAATAGCAAATAATGAAATTTTACATCAAAAGCAAATTAATAATTTTGTTAGTGAAGAAAAATTCTTATCATTATTTTATGATTTTGATGAAGAAGTTGCTATTGCAAATATTACAAAATCAAGTAAGAAAATAAATAAATTATTAAGAAATCTCGATAGTCAACAACGCCCTGTAATTTTATCAATGTTAATGATATCTTTATATAAACCTAAAAACTACCTTAATAATTTTCCTATCACATATAAATATGCACAACAAGGGATAGATATTTTAAATAGTTTATTTTACACTATACAAGCTATTTTAGAATCACAAGGAATTTCTAAAGAAAAAATAGAAATTTTTAAAACTTATATACAAACATATAAACAAATTAAAGAACTTTCACAAACTAATATCTTAATAAAAATACTTGAAGAAATTGAACATAATATTATCCCTTTGTTTAACAATCAATTTGCTTCTAAATCAAACTATGATATTATTGGTAGATTTTATGAAGAATTTTTAAAATATGCAGGTGTATCTAATGTTAAAAAAGGAATTGTTTTAACCCCAAAACATATCACTACATTATTTACAAAACTTGTTGATATAAAAGCAAACGATGTGATTATGGATTTATGTTGTGGTACAGGTGCATTTTTAATTGCAGCAATGAATAAATTAATTGATTTAATCGAAAATAGTAATATACCAGACAAAGAAGCAAAAATAAATAACATAAAAGAGAATCAACTTTTGGGTTTTGAAATTAATCCGACAATGTTTATTTGTTCTATTTCTAATATGTTATTCCGTGGTGATGGTAAATCTAGAATTTATAACATTGATTCTATAAATGATAAAAAAAGTGATCAAATTATTGCACAAGTTAAACCAACTATTGGTTTTATAAATCCACCTTATTCAGGTGAAGAAAGCTCAAGTAATCCCACACCAAAAGAGATTACATTTTTAACTAAGATGTTAGATAACTGCAGCAGATATGGAATAATTATTGCTCCATTATCAATGTATTTTAAAGATCCTCATCGTAGACAAATGATTTTAAATAAACATACTTTAAAATATGTTATTAATATGCCATCTGATTTATTTAAACCAAATGCGTCAACATATACTGCTATTGCAGTTTTTCAAACACACCTACCACATGATTATAAAAAAGATGTAAAGTTTTATAACTTTGATGATGGCTTAGTTGTCACTGCAAAAGGAAGAATTGATTTATATGAAAAATATGCAGAAAATGAGGCAAAATTATTAGATTTTTTATTCAATAATTATTTTGATACATCCAAAGCTATCAGTGTACCTATTAAACCTGATTCAGAATGAAATGTGCATTCGCATCTAAAAACAAATTATTCAAATTTAACTAAATTCTCTTTTGAAAAAACTATCAAAGAATTTTTGATTTTTCAAATCAAAAGAGAAATGGATATAGTTGAAAAGGAAATATCAGATTTTGATTTAATTTGATATATATCTAAATCACAAAAATTTGATAAGTTGTTAGTTTATTTGAAAAATAATCAAAAAGATGAAAAAATTGATATAAGTAGTTGAAAAGAGTTTAATATCAAAGAAGTTTTTGATAACCTATGTAAACTTGAAAAAGGTAGATTAAAAACAACTCATCAATTAATAAAAGGCGATAATATTTATTATGTAGCTGCTAAAAAGACAAATAACGGAGTTTTAGAAAAAGTTGAATATGATGAAGAATTAGTTACCAAAGGAAATTGCATTGGATTTATCACTGGTGGCGATGGTTCAGGTGGATATAGTTTATATCATCCTGATGATTTTATTGCTAATTCGTTTATTACAATTGGAAGATCTAAACACTTAAATATCTATACTGCAATGTTTTTGATCACAATTTTAGATCAGCACCGTTATAAGTTTTCTTATGGTAGAACTTGACAATCAAAGCGTTTTGATGAAACAATATTGCTGCTACCACAAACAACCGATGGTAAAATAGATTGAGAATATATTCAAAGTTTTATAAAAGGAATGAAAATTTCGGAATTATTATAATAAATATACAAATTTAAAATTTGTATATTTATATAAAGAAAGTAAAAATGCACAAAATTTATGAATTTAATAATCGAATTATAAATAAAGATTGTTTAGATGGTTTAAAAAATATCCCAGATGAATCAGCTGACATAATTATTATTGATCCACCATATAATATAGGTAAAGACTTTGGTAATAATAAAGATTCAATGGATATTAATGAATATATCACTTGAGCAAAGCAGTGATTTAGTGAGTGTTATCGAATATTAAAGCCAAATGGTTTAGGTTATATTTATGGTTTTAGCGAAATATTAGCACATATTTCAACACAAATAGATCTAAAAAAGCAACGATGACTAATTTGACATTATACTAACAAAGTTACTCCAGGTTTAAAATTTTGACAGCGTTCACATGAAAGTATAATTTGTTTTTGAAAAGATAAACCTCACTTTAATACTGATGATGTTCGTGTTCCATATACAGAAAATTTTATAAAAAACTCTGCTGGTAAAAAGCGAACTTCAACTAAGTGTCGTTTTAATAGTGATCCAAATTATCAATCCTATTACACCCCACATGAAAAAGGAGCATTACCTAAGGATGTTTTTGAAATATCCACTTTAGCAGGCGGAAAAGCGTTGCAAGAGCGTTATTTTTACTGTAAAACACATAATATTTTTTGCAATCTTGTATCCCGATTTTGACACCTTTATAATCTATTAGAATATCGATACCGTTTCGATCTAAGTCACTTGATTGAAATACATTTTCTTTACCAAAAACTCTTTGACAACAATAACCTGCTTGAATTTGTGTAATAATTGATGCTCAGGTTCGATATATCCTTGCTTATATACCTTTAAATAAACAACATTCGCATAATCCAATATGATTTTTATTGAAATTTAGAATTTTTGCTTTCATATCGTCGGTTAAATAATAATTTAAATATCAATCATCAAAATCAAGTATGTTATTATTATGTCAATAAACTTGATATATAGTATCAAGTGCTTGGATTTCTTTTGGCATATCTGCTTCCATAATTTTGATATTTTTATATCTACTGCGATATAAATCTAAGTTTATCGATTCTAGAAATTCATTGAATGCATTATCCATATTGTTATTTTAACACAAAAATAAGCATCCATAGATGCTTATTTTATTTACGTTTTTTCTTTATAAAATAGTATGTTAGCCCACTAATGATACCTAAACTTAAAATTCCTACTATAACTCCTACAGCTATTTTTCAACCATTAGATGATTTGATTTGTTGTTTAGGTTTCTCTGCTGGTTTTTCAGTTGGTATAGGATTTTCAGGTGTTTTAGGTTTAGATTCTTGATTTTTGTTAATTTCATCAATTTTCTTTTGAACTTCATCTTTTAATGCATTAACATCATTAATGTTATTTTTAACTTGCTCATGTTTATTATGATATGCTACTTGCAGATTATCAGGAAGTTTTTTGATTAATGCATCAACATCTGAATTTGCTTGATCTAATTGCTCCTTAGCTTTTTCATCTTTTGCTTGTTGTGCTTGCTTTTCATCATTAATTTCTTTATCTATTAAAGTTTTTAGTGAATCTAGCTGTTGCTTAGTAGTGGCAGCATCAATTTGAGCGATAAATTGACCTTTCTTGGTTGAATCTAAGATTTGATTTGCAATTCCTTTGATATTTTCTTTATATATATCAAAGTCTGCTTGTGCTTTTGCTTCTGCTTTTATTTGTGCATCTGCTGTAAGATAGATTTTTTGTAAATCAATAATATTATCAGCATCTGACATTTGGTTAGTTAAATCAGATTTTATCTTTAAGTCTTTTATTTTATCAATTAAGGCTTTTGTTTTATTTCTTTGATCTTGTAATTTTTTAGTCTCTTGCGCATTATATAGATCATTAATTTGTTTTAAAATTTCACTTAATTTATCAGCTGTTAAATCGGAAGCATTAATTTTGTTTGCAAAATCTTGTTTATCATCTAATTTTTCTAATTGTGCTAGAGCATATTTTTTTGCATTATTTAAATTAGATGGATTAATTTTCAGCCCTGTTTTTCTGGAAATAAATAAGAAAAAAATTTTTCTCCCTATATTTTAGGAAGAAAAATTTTTATTATTAAAAATTACTTGTAATTTTTTCAAGCATATCATATGTTTTTCAGAGATTGAAATCACTAACTTCTCTATTTCTTTTTTCTCAAATAATTTTTCTCGATTTTGTATCTATATAAACAAGAGATGTTAATTCTGTTAAAACCTTTGTCATTTCAGCAAAAGTTATTTTGATTATTTTTATCAACATATAATGTAATAATTTCATTATAACAAGAGAGATAAAACAAATTACACTGTGTCCGATGATATGTTCATCTAATGATAAATATACAGGTCTAATTTGGATAACAGACTTCAAACTACGAAAATTTTCTTCTATTTTTCATTGTTCTGCATAAACTCTACAAATTTCTAGTGCATCTAAATCCATTATATTTGTTTCGTATACATATATCCCATCTAATAATTCATCCTCTTTTACTTTTTTGGTGTTCAATCTATATAGGGATTTACTAACTGCATCATAATATCTACCACCTTTT
>NZ_JBTHHH010000005.1:0-55379 GCF_054353815.1 Mycoplasma sp. AC1221
CTTTTTTATCAAAAAAATCGCCGGGGTGGTACCACCCCGGCGTCCTACTTTAAACACAAGCAATTGTGTTTTTTTTATTTTGCTTTAATGATTTTTTTGGTATACTACTTTCTATGAAAAAAGGAACACAACAAATTATTATGACATATATTAATAGACGTTGCAATATTATTAACGTTTAATTTTGTCATAATCTGTTGTTGTTAGTTTAACAGATTACGACATAGTAGTAATCTGTGAGCTAAACTATAGAGGAGCTTTTAACAAGAGTAATTAACCTTGCAGGCATGCTAAAAAGTTAATGAAAGGGTATAAAAGCCGAAACCTAACTTATGGCAGTAAGTTAAGTTGGTAGAAAAGCATAAAAGATTTCTACTCTTTGGTTGAACCATTGGTGCTATAGATTTACATTTCTTATTTTAGATAGTATGATATTAAATACTGATTAAAAAGTCTTGTAAATTTATAAGTTACAAGACTTTTTTCATAACAATAGGAGCAATATGAAAGCAAAGCAATTTAAAAATCATAAGGATATTCCGAGTGAATATACCTGAGATTTAGATGATATTCTTAGTGGTAGCAGCATAGAAGAACTAATTTCAGAGTATAAAAAGGTATATAAAAGCAGAATTTTAAATAAAGATAGCAAATATGATAGCATCGAATCTTATTTAGCTGATGTGATGTTATCGGAGCAACAAACCAAATTAGCATTTAAAATTGATAATTATATTTCAAATAATTTAAATACCGATTTAGTTAATGCGAAATTTAAACAATTAGAATCAGAATTTCAATTTTTATCACACACACTCAATACCGAGTTTGGTTCTGAATCAAATCGTTTTTATGCTAATATGGAAAAAATGAAGGTATGAAAAGACGATCCTCGCTTAGCATCGTATCGTCGCAGTATTTGTGATCAAATCCAAGAATATGAGCATAAATTAGATGATAAAGTTGAAGAATACTTAGTTAATTCAGCATTCGGGCAACCAAATCCACATAATATCTTTAGTATTCTTTCAAATAGTGAGTTATATTATGGAACAGTTAAAACTAAAAAAGGTAAGAAAATTAAACTTAATCCCACTATTTATCAAAAACTTCTTAAATCCGATGATGCTAATGTGCGTAAGCAAGCATATTTAAATTATTGAAAAGCATTTACTAACCACAAAGATACATTTGCCGAATTATTATTCCAACATTTCAAAGCATTGACTACTGAAGCAAAATTACGTAAATATGATTCTACTGTAGCAATGCTAACAGCTTCAGATAAGGTATCAAATCAAATCTTGACGAAACTTTTTAAAAAAGTTGCTTTAAGTAAAACAATATTAAAAAAATATAAGCAATGAAGTGATAAGTTCTATTATCTTAAATTTCATAGCAAACGTCAAAAATGAGATTACTCTCGCGATTTAGTTAATGTTAAAACTTCTTATACAGTTTCCGAAATGAATGAACTTGCTAAAGCAGCATTAAAACCTTTTGGAGATGAGTATTATCAGCAAGTTTGCAAAGCAATCGATGAGCGATGAGTTGATTATATGAGCACCGATACCAAACGAGGTGGTGCTTATAGCATCGGTGGAACCTATGGAATTGACAAAAAATACATTTTAATGAACTTCGAAGGGACACTGCGTAGTGTTGAAACACTTGTACATGAGTTAGGACATTCAATGCATTCGTATTTTTCAGATACTCGGCAAAACTTACCTAATTCAATGTATCCCATCTTCTTAGCTGAAATAGCCTCAATATACAATGAATTTATGTTAGCAGATTATATGTTAACTAATTCAAAAAACGACAAATTAAAATTTCAAATTCTCGATTCAATGATCGCAGGATTTGTCGGTACTGTTTTAAAGCAAACCAATTGAGCTAACTACGAATATGATCTTTACCAAGCGATTTCACAAGGGAAAGTATCTGGTAGTTATGATTCAATTAGTAAGCTCTATTATGTAAATAATTTAAAATACACTCTAACTAAGCAACCATATTCAGTTGCTAATACCATCCAATCTATTTATGTCCCACATTATTACTATGGATTTTATGTATATAAATATGCTATAGGACATCTAGTTGCTACCTACTTTTTTAGACAATATAAAAAGTCAGGTAAAGTTGCTTTAGATAACTACATAAACAACTTTTTATCAGCAGGTGGTAGTGATTATCCAATTGAGATTTTAAAAAAAGTGGGTGTAGATTTAATGAATGATAACTTTTATGATGATGGATTGCAATTTCTTTCAGAAATAGTAGACCAATGAATTAATTTAGGTAAGAAAATTTTTAAAGTAGACAAAAAAGGAAAATAATATGAAAAAAAAGAAATTTTTATGATTAGGATTGTCAGCAAGTTCTCTGGTATTACCAGTTGCTGTTGCTTGTGGTGGTGGTTCGACCACATCAGTAGGTAATCAAGAAATAACCCCAGGCAATGAAACCGGTTTACCGAAACCACCTGCAGATGATAAATATAACACAGCTTTTGCATATCCTAGCAAGCAAATTGATACACAAAAATATCAATCGACTGATACTTTATTAGGAATTATTAATCCACCTGCAAAAACAATTAATCTTGATGGGAAAACCTCTTTTTCACAACAAGCATCAAGCGGATTATATACAGTTAAATACGATTCTACCCATTCTGATTCAAGAAATTTTTACGACCTTTCATTTACCACAGGTGGATTAACCGAATCTACATATGATTCAGAAATTCCAAGATTAGTTGAATTAAACTTTTATGGTCGTCCAGAAGTCACAGAAACTAGTGTGCAAGATACAAACACATTAGAAACAATTAAGACTCGCACAATTCATAAACCATCGGTTTCTAGATATTCATTAGAATTAGCAGATGTAGTTATTTTGACAGTGAAACAAGATGATGGAACAACAAAAGATATGGTTTTTGATCAAGATGATGCTCCATTACTACCAAAACCCGATAAACCAGATGGTAGTTATTCATTGAGTTTAGTTGAATTGCAAAGTGATAATCCTAGATCAATTAACTCCGATACATTTAGACATGCTTTAAAGAAAGCAACTAAGATGTCATTTAGAATCCGAAAAAATCAAAAATGAATTAATTCTAAAGGTGAAGTAACAAAATATCCAATTAAAGCAGAAGATTTTTGAATGGGAGTATTACGTACCTATGCTGGACAGGATTCACTATTTCGTTTAAATAATGGAGGAACCGAAGAAATTGAAAAATTAGCACGTGAAAAATATGTTGTAAATGGAGATTTATACTTTAGAGCTCAAGGAAACAGTTGAACTAATAAATACTTATATGAACTTTATAACATTGATGTAAATAAAATTTTAGATAAAACACAATCAGTACATGTTGAAGGAACAGGCGATGACCAACGTGAATTCTTTGTTTTACAAGAATTAGATCCAAAAAAAGAATCTAAATTTGATTTAGCATATGATAAGTTTTTCTTTAACAGTTATGATTTAATTCCTGCTCCATCACAATATATCGAAGAAACTGTGGCAAGTAAACAACTACCAAACTTCTATAAAAGTGGTGATATAAGTGATTCAGATAAAACAGACATCAAAAACAAAATCAACAATTTACAAGATGGTTTAGCTAAAGAATCTGGGATATACTGATATGGAATGTCAATGGATTCAGCTTTATATGCTGGTAAATATTACTATGCTGGTTATGATGGAACCTCTTTGACTGATACCTTTAAGTTAAATACAAACTATTGAAATCAAAAGTTTGTTAATAATCCAAGACGTGTAAAACTTTTTCAAAATACCTACACTACAACTCCGTTAGGAGATGGTTTTGCAAAATTTAATTATGAGCAATTCAAAGCAGGTTTAACAGCAAGTGCAAATTATAGTAATTTAAAGGCATACCACGAAGAAATTTCAGCAAACCCTGTGCAATGAGGTTTAATAGATGTTCAATCTAGAAATACAAGTCATTCAAATAATGGATTTACACCTACATGAATTCCGCAAAATCAACAAGAATCAACAACTGCTTCATTTATGAATGATGCATATACAAAATTAGTTTATGGAGCTTCATTGACTGATATCAAAGCCGGAACTGCAACTAATACATTAAAAGCAGCTACCACAGGTTTAGGAGCAGAATTTATGAATATTCTAACTGCTTCAATCAACTGAGCATATGTTGCACAAGAGTTATTAACACCTAATCTTACAATTCCGTGAATTTCGGGTTTTGCACAAGATGTAACCATCCGTAATAACGACTCAGATACATCATTGCAATATAATACATTACGTCCATATTGAGACCAATTATCAACTGTGTTTGTAGTAGATTCAAAAACAGGACAAAAAGTTAATCTTGGTGAAAAAATCGGAACCGAATTATCACCATCTGAAAATTCGATAGTTGGTAAAACTGCTGATGATCAATTTAGTTCAAGTGCATTAGATATATTGAAAACAAAGATGAAAGAAGTATTGGATGAATTTTATAAACAACATCCTGATCTTGATAAAGTAGAGGATACAAAGAAAGTAAGATTCACAGTTCGTGCTCGATTTACAAATATTAATTCAGTTCATGAAAATGTTTATAAAGGAATGCAAAAAGTTCTTAATAGTTTATATCCTGATCGTTTTGAAGTTAAATTTGAAAAAAATAATAATAGAAAAGACTTTGATGAATTTTTTAATTTTGGATCAACTCCATACACAGTAACTGGTTGAGGATATGATTATAATTTAGTCGGATCAGGTTTTGATGGATATATGTTTCAAGGTAACTTAATTCAATTATTTACTTGAATTAACACTGATGCAGATTATAAAGCTAAACTTCAAGTAAATTATCCAAACCTTGTTAAAGCAGCTGAATACTGAAAGAAATTTATCGAAGATCCTAAAAACAATGTTAAATTCTCAATTCCACTTGAAAAATTAATTAAGTTGGGAAATAAATACACAAACGATATTTCCACTTATTTAAATCAATATCAACTTAAAACAGTTGACGGAAAAGAACAATTAGTTCCTTTAAGCAAAGAAGACGTGGCAAAATACTTACCACCACTTACAATTTCAGCAAACTTCTGATTATGATTAAATACATCAGATGAAACAAAAGATGTATTTAATAAAAAAGCATTATTAAATATGGTTGCTGAATTCCGTAATTTAACAGGAATGAATATGACTATAACAACTGGAACATTAAAAGATTCATTTGTAAAAGGATTGAGCAATCCAAACTTTATTATACCTGCAACACTTGATAATGCTACTAACTATGGTTCATACGAAGTTGCAACCAAATAATATCCAGACAATTAACGCAAGTTAATTGTCTTTGCATTATTAAATAAGGAGATAAATGACTAAGTATATTTTACAACGGATAGGCTTTGCATTATTAACATTGATTATCATCATCTTTGTTGTTTATACACTTACAGCACAGTTTGCTGACAATCCATTTGTACAAACTGCAAATTCAAAAAACGGTGCTGAAGGTCAAGGTCAGGTAGCATTACAGAATATATCTAGAGAAAGTTTTAAAAAAAGTATTGATTATCATTTTCTACCAAGTGATTGACGTGGAAAGTATGACCAATATCAAAATGTTTGAAAAACCTATAAACTTAATCCAATAATTCGTTTTGGTTATTGGGTAAATGATTTATTTACTAATAAAGCGAATCCATTTGGTTTACCATTTGATGATAAATTATTTGCAAGTTTAGGGGTAAATAGCATCCCACAATTATTCTTTTCGCGCTTAAAATACTCAATTATTATCACTTTACCAGCATTTGTTATTAGTGCATTTTTAGGGATATTGTTTGGAATTTTTGCTGGTTATAAACGTGGTACATGAGTTGATGCAGTGGTAAATTTCTTTTCATTAATTTTTATTGCATTACCTTCATTTATAGTAGCACCAATTTTAATTACTATTTTAGCCTCATCTGGTGTTTCACCAACTGTTGCGATACCTGGAACAGCAGAAGCGGCAGCACAGACTCAAAGTCAAGTTGTTATTTCGTGATTACCACCAATTGTGATTATTGTTTTAGGTTCATTATCGGGTTATATCAGTTACACTCGAAATCAAGTTATTACTGTGCTAACATCAAATTATGTTTTAATAGCAAAATCAAAAGGACTAAGTAGAGTTGAAATATTCTTTAAATATGTATTACGTAATATTTCAATTCCACTTGCTGCAATTATCATTCCATCATATATTGGATTGTTAACAGGTGGAATAGTAATCGAAAGATATTGAAAAGTTCCTGGGACATCACAAATTATTGCTAACGCATTTCCGAATGGTGAAATTAATATTATTATGTTTAATACCTTCTTTTTCACATTACTCGGGGTATTTACATCCGTTTTAGTTGATGTTTCATATACCATTTTAGATCCACGCATTAAATATGGAACAAAAGGTTCTAACTTATGAAAACTGTTCTTAGTTACCAGAAAAAGAAACGAAGAATTTGCTAGAATGAAAGCGAAAGGAATATAGATGACTGCAAAAGAATTTAATAAAAAATATAAATTATCTTTTAATGGTATACAAACTCCTTTTGCACTAGCAAATAACCAAAAAACATTTTCTAATATAGCTGGAAAACCAAAAAAATTACTTTTAGAAATTCTCAAAAGATTCTTTAAAAGTTGACCATCCGTATTATTTTTAATTGTCTTTATAATCGTGCTTTTAATTTCGATTATTGTAACTATTAGTTCTAAATATTCAGCAAATGAATCGATTTCAGACACAATTAGTTTAAATTTAATTGCAGATCAACAAGGTAAAACTATTTTTGGGCCTCCTTCAATAAAATCTTTACCAGCTTCGTATCAACCTTATATAACACTAAAAAGCGCTGGTTTTGAACAAGATATTCCGAAATACAAAGCAGCTTTTCACGAAAATTATGGAGGCTTTTTTGATAAGTTTTTAGATATTTCAAAAGATGCAACTGTCGCTTCGGTTTTAAAAACAAGAGAATATACAGTGCAAGGTATTAATGGACCGACAAAGCAATCTGAAATATTAATTGATATGTATCGTTGATACCGAGTATACAGTGCATATTTGATTTTTGATAAATCAAATATTGCACAAAATTTAAATCAAAACGAATATCAAAGTTTATATGATCAAGCACTTGCTTTAAATCCACAAACAAAATTAGATACTTTTTTAGGAACAACCGCAAAAGGTATCGATATTTGAACTCGATCATGAGTTGGAACTTGAAAAGCACTACGTTTAGCATTTATCGTAGCATCAATTCAAACTATTATTGGTGTTATTATAGGAGCATATTTAGGATTCCATGTTGGTTCTAAAATAGATACCATTATGATGCGACTTATTGATATTTTTTCAGCACCACCAACCCTTATTTGATTGTTAATTGCAGTTACCTTATTCGGTACATCTGATTTAGCCTTAGGAATTGCATTGGTTGTAGTAGGGTGAGTTGGATCAGTAGGGGGAACTCGTTTATTTATAATCACTGTTAAAGATTCTGAGTTTATAACTGCATCCAAATCAGTAGGTGCTTCAAAAATTCGTTTGATTTATAAACATGCATTACCAGGAATAATTGGTAAAATTGCTACTAATTATGTAACTCAAATTCCATCAATTATTCTTTCAGTTTCATCACTTGCTTTCTTAGGATTTTTTAGTAGTGACACTGATGTAAACTTAGGAGAAATAATCTTTTCAGCATCATCTGAAGCAGCACAAAACTTTTGATCATTATTACTACCTGCCTTAATTTTACTTTCAATTTCAGTATCATTATACTTTATCGCATTAGGTGTTCATGATGCTCTTGATCCAAAAGTAATCAAAACTAAATAGGAGATTTTATGCAAGAAAAATTATTAGTTGTCAAAGATCTTAAAGTTAGTTTTAAAACCGGTTATAACAAATTCATCAGCATAGTGCGAGGAGTTGATATTACTATCAACTGTGGAGAAATAGTTGGTTTAGTCGGTGAATCAGGATCTGGTAAGTCAGTTACATCAAAAGCATTTTTAAATATTAATGATAATTCAGTTGTTTCTGCTGAAATTATGCAAATTGATGGAATTAGCTTAATTGATTCAAAAAAAGAAAGTTACTGACAAAAGATTCGTGGACACAAAATTGGTTACATCCCACAGGACCCACTTACATCATTAAATCCAACCCGTAAGGTAGGAAAACAACTTTTAGATGCTTTAAATAAAAATCCAGAATGAAAAAGTAAGCCATATAGTGAAAAAAGAAAATACTTAGTAGGTTTACTTGATAAATTTGGAATCCGTAATTGTGAAAGTGTCTTTGATATGTATCCACATACTTTGTCGGGTGGGATGAAGCAAAGAGTTGTAATTACGATGGTGGTGGCATTAAAGCCAAGCATAATAATCGCAGATGAACCAACAACAGCACTTGATCCAACAGTACAAGCATCGGTGTTAGCTTTATTTGATGAAATCCGTACTTCAATGAATATTGCTATTATCTTAATTAGTCATAATATTTCAGTTGTAGCTAAATTTTGTGATTATATTTATGTTATGTATGCTGGAAAAATAGTTGAAAAAGGAAGCAAAAAAGATATTTTTACCGATCCAAAACATCCATATACATGAGCGTTGATTTCTGCGATCCCAGAAAACAAAGAAGATCGCTTATATTCAATTAAAGGAACACCACCTGATATGAATAATTTACCACTTGGCGATGCTTTTGCTCCGAGAAATGATTATGCATTAGAAATTGATTTTATTAAAGAACCTCCATTATTTGAAGTTTCTTCCACCCATGCAGCTGCAACATGACTGCTGCATCCTGATGCACCCAAAGTTTCGTTAAGTCCCGAATTAACATCACGATTAAAAAGTTTTAAAGAGGTATTTAAAGATGAGTAAAATACTTGAAGTTACAAATTTAAAAAAGTTCTTTATTAATAAAAATCATATTAATAAAGCAGTCGACAATGTTAGTTTTGATGTTTCTGAAGGTGAAATCCTTGGTTTAATTGGTGAATCTGGTTCTGGTAAAACAACCGTAGGACGTTCATTGCTTCGTTTATATGATGATTATAACGGTTTTGTTCGAATTAATGGTAAATTAGTATCAGGGAAGCGAATCTCGCGTAAGACAAATCGCTTTATGCGTAAAAATATTCAAATGATTTTCCAAGACCCTATGGCTTCATTAAATGGACAAAATAATATCTTTAGTATTCTAAAAGAACCCTTAGTGGTAAACCGTGTTATAAAAAATAAAATTTCTGATATTAAAAAGGATTGAGAATCGGTTCAATACAACTTTCATTATTCTTTTTTAGAAGAAGCGCTGAAATTAAAATTGGAGAATTTAAAAATAGCAAACTCATTAAACCAACCTTTTTATAATAAATGAAGTGGATATTTTAATAATTTCGACTTAGATGCAGTTGAAGGAAGTTTTGAAGATAAATTTAATGCATATTTTGCATATTTAGAAGAAAAAAGTAAAAATAACTCACTGATTATTGATAGTTTATACAAGAACACTGAAAAATTAATTAGTTTATATGATCAGAAGAAACAGCAATTTCGAAATGAACAAATTGATTTAGATGAGGTTGAACTAAAACAAGCAAGGGCTGAATATAAAAAACAAAAACAACTGCTTTGACACACATATGAGTATTTTGAATCTAAACAAAATACTTTTAATGCTGCTAGCGAACTAAAAAAATCTTTATTTTCTTGAAGAGAAAAGTATTTGGATTCAAAAAACTCATTAAATAACTTTATTTCAGAGTTAAAAAATGAATCAAAATTACTTTTTAATGAAGCATATGGAAGTCCATATATTGATTATTTTGCTTATAAGGTAAAAATATATCATCTAAATAATCATATTAAAAAGATATTTATAAAGCATAAATCTAAACTTAGATACTTAGATTTTGACGAGTTGCAACAGTTAATTAATCATTTGCAAGACAAATCAAGTGAGTTTTTTAAACATCAACTTAATGCCAATCCATTTGATTTTAATAAACTTTCTGAATTTTCAAAAACTATTAAAAATATTGTGGTTTCAAATTTCAACTTTGATTTATCGGATTATTTAAAGCAATCTAAATATATCCAGGATCAATATCGAAGCGATGCTAAAAGTAAGTGAAAAACCTTTGTAAAAAGCTTAAAAACAACCATTAAAGGATTTTTTGTTAAACCAAAAATAAATAAAGATGCTTTTAACCAAGCAAAACAAAGATTGCAACAAACACAAGAAAACTTCGATAAAGAACTTCAAACTTATATGGATTCATATAAATTAAGAGTTTTAGAACTTAAAAAGCAAGTTCAAGAGCAAGAAGATATTAGTAAATCATTTATTGCTATTGATAAAGGATTGATAGGTAAATTCAACCAAATCCATAAACAATTTTTATCATACTTTAAAGCAAATTATATTGATAAAACTAAACAGCAACTTATTAACAAAAAAGATGATTTGCATTTACATAATAAACTTAAAGCAACATTAAAGCAATATAAAGTTGATTATAAAGTTTTTATTTCAAATGTATATGATAAGTTAAATGGAATTAAATCTTTTGAAATTGAAAGTAGGTATTTAAATAAAGACTTAAAAGCTATTTATTTATTTTTAGGTATATCCAATTATGATATTTTCCTGCAAAATAAATTTTATAAAAAAACAATTAATTTCATCACTAAATTTTGACGGATTCATAAGATATCAAGTCTTTTAACACGTAATACAATATACAAAAGTTTAGAAGATGTTGGTTTGTTAAAACAATTTGCCTATCGTTATCCACATGAATTTTCAGGTGGTCAACGTCAAAGAATTGTGATAGCTCGTGCTTTAATCACAGAACCAAAAATCATTGTTGCTGATGAACCAATTGCTTCTTTGGATATCTCGATTCAAGCACAAATTGTTAACTTGCTTAAGGATTTATGTAAACAAAAGAACATTGGAATGATTTTTATTGCACACGATTTATCAATGATTGAATATATTGCAGATCGGGTATTAATAATGCATTTAGGTAAAATTGTTGAATCAGGGCATACTAATGCAATTTATCAAAACCCAATTCATCCATATACAATTAATTTATTTAAAGCAATTCCTAAAATTTCAAATGCAAATGAGAAATTTAAGGATGTAAAATTTGAACTTTCATATATGGATGAGCAAAAATATCCAAATCTACCTAAAAATCAAGATATTAGCGAAAATGAGCAAACTCATTATGTTTATGCAACAGATGAGCAAATCCGAAAATGAAGCAAATAATGTGAGCAAAATTTACTAATTTAATTAAATCACAGTTTAAAAGCAAACGATTTTATTACATTTTATTAGCATACTTTCTTATCTTCTGGCTTATTTTTGCTATTTCAGCAGGAATAAACCATAAAAAAGATGTAAATTGAATTATTAATGCTTTTACTGCTTCTGCCTTAATAACATTAGCATTTGTATTACTTATTTTAGTGTTTAAATGAGGATTTATGGAACGAACATTTGAAAGATTTCGTGAAAATAAGTCTATTTCATCGCGATATAAAGAAGAAAAAAAGATGTTAAGAATGACTCATGCTGAAAAAGTTGCATACTTAGAGCAAAAAAAACAAAAACAGCAACCCAAAATCAAAAAATCTAATTTTCCGTTTTATTTTAACTTAATAATTTATTTTATTGCAAGTTTAATAGTTGTAATCATCGCTTATGTATAAAACACACTCAGTTGTGTTTTTATTTTTAAAAAAATGCAAAAACATATTAAAAAAATGATTTTTTTACACTTTTTATTATTATTTTGTTTATAATATATGTATATATTTAAAAATAAAGGAGAAATATGAAACACTATGATGTCGTAGTATTAGGTGCTGGACCTGGTGGGTACGCTTTGGCTGGTATTCTATCAAGCAACGGGCTTAAAGTAGCCTTAGTTGAAAAAGAAGATTTAGGTGGAACCTGTGTTAACAAAGGTTGCATCTCTACTAAAACTTTAATTAAGTCAGCAAAAGTTTTAGACACAATCCAAAATTCTGAAAAATATGGAGTTTTCAACAAATACCTTGGATATAGTTTCCAAGTAATGCAAAACCGTCGTAAAGCAAATAAAGAGCTTTTGAACGGTGCTATTAGCAACTTTTTAGCAGGCGCTCATGTTGATGTATTCAAAGGAATGGGTACTGTTGTAGATGAACACAGTTTAACAGTTAATGAAGAAACATTACACTTTGATAAATTAGTTGTAGCAACTGGTTCATCAAATCGTGCATTAAGCATCGAAGGTGCCATGGAAGCATATGAATCAGGATACTTAATCGATTCTGAACAAGCAATGAAATTAGATGCTGCACCAAAAACACTAGTAATTATTGGAGCAGGACCTATTGCATTAGAATTTGCTTATTTTTATAGCACATTAGGAACTAAAGTTACTATTTTATGTAACACTAAATTCTTAGCACATCTTGATCCACACGCTGCTAAGGCGGCTCGTGCTACCTTAGAAGCAAAAGGTGTTATAATTGTTGATGAAATGAACTTAGAATCAGTTTCTAATGGATTTGTAAGTTATCAATGAAAAGAGCAAAAACACTCATTGGCTTCACAAAAAACATTAGTAGCAATTGGTAGAGTAGCAAACCTATCTGGTCTAGATGCACTTAAATTAAAATTGAATGCTCGTGGATTTGTTGAAGTAAACGAATCGATGAAAACTAGTTTAGATCATGTTTATGCTTTAGGTGATGTAACTGGATTATTTATGCTTTCTACTGTTGCTTACAAAACAGCAGATGTGATTGCTAAAGATATTTTAGGATTACAACCTGAAAAATTAAACTTAAACAATGTTCCATGAGCAATTTATTTAAACCCTGAATTAGCCGGTGTTGGTAAAACAGCCGCTCAATTAGAAAAAGAGGGTGTTGAATTTAATGAAGTAATGGTTCCTGGTATGGCATTACCAAGAATGCATGCTGATGGTTTAGCAAATGAATTAGTTTTCGTTAAATTCTTTGTTTCTAAATCAACCGGAGAAATTCTAGGAAGTTTTATGTTCTTAGAAGGCGGACACATTTTAATCAACCAAGTTGCATTCGCAATGCAACAAAAAGTTACCTTTAAACAACTACAAGAATCTATTTACACACACCCAACTATTGCTGAAGCACTTTATTATTCATCACGTACTGTGGCTTTAAAGAAAAATGCTTAAGTTCAAGCAACAAGTTCTTAAACATCGTGACGTAATAGAGAAATGTTATATTGTAATTAACATAGTAGTGTTGGTATATGTTTCACTTTATAATTTTGATTATAAAGTGTGAGCATGACAAAACCCGAACCGTTCGGTTGCAATTATCAATGTTTTAGTTTCATTTTCTGGTATCTTTGGTATTTTAGCTAATTATTTCTTTTCAAAGCATTATAAAATCGCTTATTTGCTAAGCTTGATAAATATTATCTTCTTTATCTGCTTTGCTTTCTATAACTATTTAATTATCGATGGGTTAATTAATTTATTCATATATATACCAATTTTAATTTTTAACTTCCATAAAACATATATTCGTAAAAAGATTGTCTTTGAATACTTTGTTTCGGGTGTTCATACATGAACTTTTTTTGGAATGATTTTTATTATTTTATCAATTGCTTTTTACTTCTTAAATCCACAAGTTACTTATTTATACAACATCACTTTTGGATTCGATCCTGTGCAAAATGCTTTTGGGACCTTTTATAAATATAAACTTGATGGAAACATACTATTATCAATGATTAATTCACTTTCAGTTGTAGCATTGATGATGCTTTCATTAGGTTTTCGAGAAAACTGATATGTATGAATTGTTAAAAACATCATTTCATTCGTCTTCTTTGGTGGAGTTGGTTTCTTTAGCATCGTTGTAATTTTATTAAATGCAGTGTATATGAATATGTCATTATTCTACTTTTATGTAACTTCAAGAAAACAAGAAGTTAGAGTTAAACTACAAACAGAAGCAAATTCGGTTCTCTCAGCACATATGGCTGCTTCGTTAAAAGAAAACGGATATGTAATCTATGATAAAATTGAAGTTGCTAATAAGCTCTCATATGCAGATGCTAAAAAGTTATTAAAAGAATCAATTTATCAATTTAAACCTACCTATGGAAATATGAAGAATATTATTTTATGAGATATGAAGTCCTTACTTCATACCATCGAATCGCGCATTGTGTTGGATAGTAAAATATCTAAGTTAAAATGAGCATTTAGAAAGAAAATTTATCAACTTTCAATTCTCCTTAGACCAAAAATGGATTATACAACTAACATTGAAAAATTACCACATTTATTAACTTCTTTTGATCACAGTTATACATATAACTAGGATTTTATAAAACACATAAAAATTTTATGTGTTTTATTTTTTTGATAAATATAGCAAAAAATAAGCAAATAGTTTATAATTAAAATATGAATATAGCAAAATTAATCAGAAATGTTCCCGACTTTCCAAAACCAGGGATAATGTTTAAAGATATATCACCTTTATTAGCAGACGGAGAGGCTTTAAATTATACAATTTCAAAGATTGCTGATGAGTGCAAAGATGTTGATATCATTGTAGGCCCAGATGCGCGAGGATTCTTATTCGGTACACCCGCTGCTGCTTTTTTAAAAAAACCATTCATAATGGTTCGTAAGCCTAATAAACTACCAGGTGAAGTTATTGCGATGAAATATGATTTGGAATATGGAAGCAATAGTTTAGAATTACAAAAAGGGTTTGTTAAACAAGGCCAAACAGCTGCAATTGTAGATGATGTGCTTGCAACTGGTGGGACTACCAAAGCAATTATTAAGTTACTTGAATCACAAGGAGTTGAAGTTAAAAAAGTAATTGTTTTATTAGAATTACAAGAATTGCATGGAAGAAAATTATTAGGTGAACATACCGAAGTAGTTTCATTAATTAAGGTATAAAAATCACAAATTAGGCATCTAATTTGTGATATTTTTTTTAACTTAACACAAAAGTTTGTGAGTATTCTTTATTGTCGTCATCAATATGGTATTTAAATGTTAATGTGTTTGTATTAGGATCTCAAGTTGAATCGGTGAATTTTTTAACATCTGATTTTTTTGATGTAATTCTATTTGCATATGACGCATCTGCAAAAGCAAATAATTTATTTTCATTTTGCCGTCCCATACCTGATATACCAACATATTCATTTCCTTTGGTTCCGTATTTTTGTAAACCAGGAAATTTTTGATTTTGACTTTTATTTTTCTTTGGCTTCGTTTTCTTTTCGAGTGTTTTTTTTATTTGTTCTTTGACTTTTTCTTTTGTAACACCATCATATAATTTTAATGGAGCAGTTTTAATAGTGTCTTCACTTTGTTTTGGACTTTCTTCTTCATTTTCATTGTCAACATTTTTTGATTCATTACCATCTACAACTTTTGTATTATCAGATGTTTCTTCACTAGTTAGATTATTTTTTGGTGTATTTTCAGTTTTTAATTTTTGTTGTTCTTGCGGGTTTTCGGTTCCGTTAAATGGAGTTCCTGTTTGTGTTGAATCACTTGGTTGGTTTTGTTCATGTTGCTGTTCGTGATTTTCGTTTGGATTAGGTTGGTTATTTTGGCTTGCTACAACTCTAGGTTGTGATTCAGAAGATTTTAATGTAGGTTCTTCTGAATGGGTATCTTTCTGATTATTTTCTTTTGTTGGTGTTTTTGCACTTTGATCATTTGTATTATCATTAGATGTTGGTTCTGAGTTTTCTGGTTGATTTTTAGAAGTTTCACTTGATGTTGTTTGTGCATTTGCATTAGGTTTTTCAGCTTTTAATGCTGCTGGAGCAGGAGGTGTTTCATGGACTGTTTCACCTGAACCAGATTGTATATTTTGTTCATTGTTATTTTTTTGTCCAGAATCAGAATTACCTGTGGGTTGAGTAGAGTTTTTTGGTGAATCACTTTCTGTTTTTGGATTTGTTGTATCCGATGAATTAGGTTTTCCTTGTGAAGTTTTTGTAGAATCTGTGGTTTTTGTTTCATTGTCAGTTTTAGAATTTTCATCATTAGGTGATTCTTCTCTTGAAGAATCTTGATGTTCCGTATTTTGTTGGTTTGTCCCAGTAGAACTAACCCTTTCTTCATTTCTACTTGTTGAGTTTGTTTTTTGATTACCCTTATCAGATGGAGTATTATTTGTTTGTGATGTATTAGGATTTTTTGGATCTTGTTCTTGTGTTGTTATATTAAGTTTGATTTTTTGCTCGTATGTTTTATTTTCACCATCAACTATATATCTAAATGTTAATGTTTTGTCTTCTTCATTTCAAATTGAACTCTCAAATACATTATTGTTATGTTTATTACGTCCCTTCTTTCTAGTTTTCTTAGTTTCAGAGGTTTGTGTTTTTGGGATATCTTTTAATTTTAGTGGATCAAGTCCATCTTTTGTTTTAAAGAGTTTATTATCATCACTTGTACCACCAGTTGCTATTCCAAAAAAGTAAGTGCTATTTTCTGATTTTCCAGCTTTAGTCTCTTTATATCTTTGTAACCCAGGGAATACATTTTTCTTTGTTGACAATCTTTCTTTAATCTTATTATAAATTTTTTCATCTGTAACATTAGGTAATTTTTCTAATGCATTTTCATATGAAAGAGGTTCAGTATTTTCAGATTTGTTTGTTTTTTTGTCTTCATCTGTTTCAGATGTAATTGGAGTTTTTGGAGGGGTACTACTTCTCGCTCCAGATGTTGGTTTTTGTTCAGAACTTTGAGTTTCTTGTTTTGTTTTATCTAAATCAGGTTTTGGAGCAGATGTTCCATTTTTGTTAGTAGGTTGACCATTATCTTTTGTAGAAGGTTCTGTTATATTATTTAATTTAATAATTTGTGTGTATTCTGTTTTGCCACCAATTACCATATATTTAAATGTAATTGTCTTAGTAGCAGGATCTCAGGTTGAATTTAGAAATTTGCGATTATCTTTGGTTTCAGGATTACCATCTGATGTAAGTTTAGTAATATCCAATCCATCTCTAACATCAAATAATTGATTATCAGTTCCGTTTCCTCCACCAGCTATCCCTATAAAATCAGGATCTTTATATCTTTGTAATCCTTTAAAAGGTTTTTTTAATATCTTATCATAAATCATTTGATCACTTATATTTGGTTTTTTAACTAAAGCATTTGAATAATCTATGTTTGTTTCTGTTTGGTTATTCGGATTTTGTTCGGATGTTTTTTCAACTATATTTGTTAAAGTTATGGTTTGTGAATATTGCATTGTATAACCAATTACCATATATTTAAATGTAATAGTTTTAGTTTTAGGATCTCATGTAGATTTATCGAACACTCTATTGCTTTTAGTTTCCTCTTTTCCATCTGATGTAAGTTTACTAATATCCAATCCATCTCTAACTGAAAATAATTGGTTATCAGTTGCATTACCTCCACCAGCTATCCCTATAAAATCAGGATCTTTATATTTTTGTAATCCTTTAAAAGGTTTTTCTAATATTTTATTATAAATTACTTGATCACTTATATTTGGTTTTTTAACTAAAGCATTTGAATAATCTACTTTATCAGGTTTATTTTTTTCATCACTTGGATTAGGATTGTTTTTGATAGGTAGATTTTGAGATTGTGGGTTATTAGGTTTAGGTTTTTCAATAGGATGTGTTGGTGTAGTTTTTGTAACCTGCATTTTTGGAGAATTTAAATCAACTGGTTTTGCTTCTTCTTTTATTTTTGGTGAGCAGCTTACAGCAATAACAATAGGAGTTATAGTTAAAGATGCAATTGATAAGAATAATTTTGATAACTTGTGCTTTTTCATAATTTCCCTTAAATTCCTTATAGAAATATTTTATAATTTATATGTATATAATTAATTATATATATAAAAAGTATGTAATTTTATATAAAATAAATATTTTCATAATTTCCATAAAAAGATATCGTTATTTAACGATTATAGAGTAATAATATCTCATATTGCTTTCTTATATCATATGTTATAAATATAAGAATATATATATAAAAGTATTTCCACATTTTACAAGATAGAAATTAATAAAAATATTTATGTATTAAAATTATAAAAAATCTATAAAAATATTTTGTTTTTTGTTGTTTTTCGCTATAATAATTTAGCAATTTATAGGCACTATAGCCAAATGGCCAAGGCATGGGTCTGCAAAACCTTGAGTGCGGGTTCGAATCCCGTTAGTGCCTCCATAATTAAATGCGCCCGTAGCTCAACTGGACAGAGTGTTAGGTTACGGCCCTAAAGGTTGCGGGTTCGACTCCTGCCGGGCGCGCCATATATTTAATACCATATAAGCCCCGTTTTGGGGTATTTTAATACACTTTTATATAAATTTGGATGCATTGTTGGTATTAGTTTGTAATATATTCAAAACAAAAAAAGTAAACCAGTTTTGATAAAAACATGAAATGAATTTCATATTTTTTCTAAAAAATTCAACAACTTATATAGATAAGAGTATAATACTATCAAATAGTTATTTAAAATAAAGGAGAAATTATTATGAAAATGAAAGCAATTACATTTAATAAAGAAGGAAAAGTACAGTTAGTTGACTTTGACAAACCTAGAGTTATTAAACCTACCGATGCAGTTGTTCGGATTTTGAAAACTACTATTTGTGGAACAGATTTACACATTTTAGGTGGAGATGTTCCTGAAACACAACCTGGTAAAATCTTAGGACACGAAGGAATTGGTATAGTTGAGGAAGCAGGTTCAGCAGTATCTAACTTTAAAGTAGGTGATAAAGTTATTGTTTCATGTATTACATCATGTAATAAATGCTACTACTGTAAACGTGGTCTTCCCGCACACTGTGAAACAGGTGGATGAATTTTAGGACATAATATTAATGGAACACAAGCAGAATTTGTACACATTCCACATGCTGATGGTTCATTATATCATGCACCTAAAACAGTATCTGATGATGCTTTAGTAATGTTATCTGACATCTTCCCTACCTCATTTGAAATCGGGGTACAAAGTTCTCATATTAAACCAGGAGATACTGTTGCAATTATTGGAGCAGGACCAATTGGTTTAGCTGCTTTACTGACAGCACAATTTTACTCACCATCAAAGATTATTATGGTTGATTTATCAGAATCAAGACTAGAATTTGCAAAAAAATTCGGTGCAACACATACTATTAAATCAGGTAATTTAGAAGAAATTAAAGCAAAAGTTTCGGAAATTACTAATGGACGTGGAGTAAATGTGGCAATGGAATGTGTTGGTTATCCAGCAACATTTGATGTAGCACAAAATATAGTTGCTATCGGTGGACACATAGCTAATGTTGGAGTACATGGTAAACCAGTAAGTTTTGAATTGCAAAAACTATGAATTAAGAACATTACTTTTTCAACAGGTTTAGTAAATGCAACAACTACACAAATGCTTTTAGATGTCTTAGAATCTGGAAAAATTGATGCAAGCAAAATGGTAACACACCACTTTAAGCTTTCAGAAATGGAAACTGCATATAACATCTTTAAGCATGCCGGAGACAATAGAGCACTCAAAGTTATTATTGAAAATGATTTAACTAAATAACAAAATCCAAGGATTATCCTTGGATTTTGTTTCTAGTCCTAAAAAGAAAAAAAAGTATAAGTGAGAACTTATACTTTTATTTTGTTTATTTTTTTAGTTTGTTTAATTGATGTACTGCATTACGTGCAGCTTCTCATAATACTTCTGAGAAAGTTGGATGTGGGTGTATAGCAGAAGCTATTTCATAGATAGTTGATTCTAAATCCATAGCTAAAACAACCTCTGAGATTAAGTCTGTTGCTGTTCCACCAATAATGTGACATCCAAGAATTTCACCAAATTCTTTTCCAATAATAAATTTAGCAAAACCTTTTTCTTCGTGTGCTGCTAATGCTTTACCAATGAATGTGAATTGGTGTTTAGCTACTATAAAATCTTTACCTTGCTCTTTTGCTTGTTCTTCAGTTAATCCGACAGTTGCAATTTCTGGATGGGTGTAAACGCAAGCAGGAACGGTTTTTGAAGAGTATTTAACTTCTTTTTTAAGAATGTTAGATACAGCAACAATTGCATGTCTGTAAGCAACATGTGCTAACATTGATTGACCTACAACATCACCGATACCATAAACACCATCAACATTGGTTTTACAGAATTCATCTACTAAAAGTTGCTTACGATCTCCAAGTTTGATTCCGACTTCTTCTAAACCAAGTGATTCTGGAACTCTACCAACAGAAACTAAAACTAATTCTGATTCAATTGATTCTTCCTTACCATTTACAGTATAGAAAATTTTGTTGTTTTCAAATTTTGTTGTATTTGCATTAGCAATAACTGTAACACCTGCTTCTTTTAAATCAGCAGTAACTTGTTTGATAATATCTTTATCAAGCATTGCTAAAACAGTTGGAAGGTTTTGTAAAATAGTTACTTTTGTTCCAGCAGCAGAAAATACTTGGGCAAATTCAACCCCGATTACACCTCCACCAACGATAGTTAATGATTGTGGTTTGTTTTTAAGGTTAATTGCTTCCTTTGAAGTAATTAACTTACCTGATTTATAACCTTCTTCAAATCCAGGAAGTGGTATTTTACGATCAGATGAACCGGTTGCAATGATAATATTTTTCCCACGGTAAACTTTTGAATCAACTTCAACTTCATGGGCTCCAACAAATTTTGCTGTTCCAAGGATAGTTTTAACCTTGTTCATACGCATTAGAGCTTGTACACCATTAGTAAGTTGTTTTACCACACCGGCTTTTCTGGCATGCATTTTTTCTCAGTTTACACTAACATCAATTATTCCATCAATTCCAAAATCGTGTGCATGTTTAATATTTGATAAAACTTCAGTAGTTTTTAATAATGCTTTTGTAGGGATACATCCAACATTTAAGCAGACTCCACCTCAAAATTCTTTTTCGATGATTAAAGTTTTTAATCCAGCACCACCTGCTTCTTCAGCGGCTAAATATCCACCAGGCCCAGAACCAATAACAATTAAGTCAAATTCTTCTTCAACTTTACCTGTATATGCTTTTCCTGTGTTCTTTGCCTCAACTGCAGGTGCAGCAGATGTTGAGGCAGGTGCAACTGGTGCAGGTTTGGTAGCGGTTGCTGGTCTTTTGAATGAAGAAAGGTCAAAAAGTTGATTTGAAACCTTAACTTCACCTACAACTGAAGCTCCCCCACCTTCTTCAGCAGGTTCTTCTTTAGTTGGTGCAGGTGGTGCAGGAGCAGCGACAGGGGCTGCTTCTTCAACATCTCCACTTCCATCATCGATATAATATATTTCTTGGCCAACATGGATAACATCCCCGACAGCCATTAAAACCTTCACAATTTTACCAGTTGCAGGTGAAGGGATATCTGAAGTAACTTTATCGGTTTCAACAGAAAAAAGCGAATCACCTTCTTTTACTTCATCACCTTCTTTTTTGTAAATTTCAGCAACTGTTCCCTCATGTAATCCTTCTCCTATATCAGCAAATTTAAATTTATGCATACTATAAAACTCCTAAAATTTCTGGTTTTTCAAGTAATTCTTTAACTCTAGCAGCGAATCTACCGGCAGCAGCACCATCAATTCATCTGTGGTCTGCAGCGACGGTAAAGTTCATTACTTTACCAGGTACAATTTGTCCATTTTTAACAACTGGTTTATCGAGAATAGCTCCGACACCAGCGATTGATATTTCAGGCCAGTTAATAACAGGTGTTCCAAATAAAGCACCTACTGAACCATAGTTAGTAATGGTAAATGATCCACCAGACATTTCATTAGGTTTAATTTTTTTATCTCTAGCAGCAAGTGCTAAACGGATAATTTCTTTACCTAAATCCACGATTGTAAGGTTTTGGGCATCTTTTACTACAGGAACCATTAACCCAGCTGCTGTATCAACAGCAATTCCTAAATTAATAGTTGTAGGATAAACGATTTCGTTAGCTGCTTCATCATATTTAGCAGCAAAAATAGGGAATTCTTTTAAAGCAGTAATAATTGCTTTTGCAATGTAAGGTAAGAATGTTAATTTTACCCCAGTAGCTTTTTGCACATCCTCTACGATTGATTTTCTTAAATCTCAAAGACGAGTTACATCGATTTCATTTACTAATGAAAAGTATGCAACAGATGCTTGTGAAGTTTTCATTGCACGAGCAATAGCATTACGGATTGGAGTAATTTTTTCTCTTCTTCCGTCTAAGGTAACTGGTGCAGGTTTGCTCACTACATCAACATGTGCTGCAGGAGCAGCAGAAGTAGCAGCAGGTGCAGTGGTAGCAGGGGCAGCAGGTTTTGCAGCAGGTGCTGCAGCAAATGCACGAACATCTGCTTCAGTAACTCTACCTTGTGGCCCTGTTCCAGTTACTAAATTAATATCAATTCCCAATTTGTTCGCTATAGCACGAGCAATAGGAGTTGCGATTTTTCTTTCCATAAATTTCCTTTCTAGTAGTTAATTATAACCTAAAAAGTAACAACCTCTTTAATTTTAGCAACAATTTTATCACTATCAATTGCGTGATATTTTTCTCCACGTGCTAAAGGAACTGTGATGTCGTATCCGGTTAAACGTGCTAAAGGAGCTTGTAAGTATTCAAATGCTCTTTCGTTTACTCTAGCAATAATTTCTGCTGAAACTGAAAATGATCTAACGGCTTCATGAACCACAAGTAATCTTCCGGTTTTCTTAACTGAATTTACAATAGTTTCAGTGTCAATTGGTTTAATAGTTCTTAAGTCAATTAATTCTACACTGATTTCTGGATTAGATGCTTGAAGTTTTTTAAGTGCTTCAAGTGATTCGTGAACTTGTGCTCCGTATGTTACAAGAGTTAAGTCGTTTCCTTCAACTAAAACATTTGCTTTTCCAATTGGAACTTCATAAATTTCAGCTGGAATTTCTTGTTTAAATGAACGGTAAATTTTCTTTGGTTCTAAAAATACAACTGGATCTGGGTCATTTATAGCTGCTATCATTAATCCTTTTGTATCATAAGGAGTTGATGGCATAACAACTTTTAATCCAGGAATGTGTGAATAAAGTGCTTCAATCGCTTCTGAGTGGTGTTCGAGAGCTCTAACTCCACCTGCCATAGGCATTCTTAATACCATTGGAACTGTTACTCTTCCACGAGTTCTGTTTCTATATCTAGCTGCATGCACAAAAAGTTGTTGAAATGCAGGGAAAGAGAATCCTTGGAATTGAATTTCAACAATAGGTTTTAGTCCATAAATTGCTGCTCCAACTCCAACACCACACATTGATGCTTCAGCAATAGGTGAATCTCAAGCTCTGGTAAGCCCGTATTTCTTTTGTAATCCTTCGGTTGCTCTGAAAACTCCACCTTCATACCCTGCATCTTGTCCTCAAAGAACAACTGTTGGATCTTTTTCCATCATTAAATCAATAGCATTAGTTAAAGCACCAATGTTATTTAATGTAACTGTTTTATCCATTATTTACTCTCCTTTAAGTTTGCATAGTAAGCTAAAGCCTCTTGTTTTTGTTCTTCTAATTCAGGTGTAAGTGTGTGATAGGTGTAGTCAAATACTTCGTTGATGTCTACATCTAATTCTTCTAATGATTCGTTGTATGCTTTCTTAACTTCTTCCATTGCAGATTCTCACATTTGATCTCTTTCTGCTTCGGTTAAGTATTTTTTATCGTATAGATATTTTTCAATACGGTGCATAGGTTCTCATTTTTCGTGTTCTTTTTCTTCTTCAGCAGTACGATATACTCTAGGGTTATCTGATGTAGTATGCGGTCCTTGTCTTCAAGTAATGAATTCTACTAAAACAGGTCCATTTCCTTCACGAGCAAATTCAACTGCTTCTTTCATTACTACATAAGAAGCTAGTAAGTCATTTCCGTCAACACGAACTCCCGGCATTCCGGCAGCAGCAGCTTTAGCAGCAACTGTTTCTGAACCAGTTTCAAATTTTTCAGGTGTTGAAATACTTCATTGGTTATTGTTTACGCAGAAAACTGATGGTCATTTTCAAATTGAAGAAATATTAATTGCTTCATAGAATTCACCTTCAGCTGTCCCCCCGTTTCCAACAAAAGAAACTGATACAGTTTTTTTACCTAGTTGTTTTGCTGCATAAGCAATTCCTGCAGCATGTGAACATTGTGTTGCGATAGGAACATTAACAGGAAGTAAATTAATTCCTTCTGGAACTACACTTCCACGTTCATTTCCGTTTCAGTATAATAATTGATTTTTAATAGGCATTCCCATATAAAGCATAGTTGCATTTGAACGGAATGCTGGAACAAATCAGTCGTCTTTAGTTAACACCATAGCAGATGCTACTTGTAATGCTTCTTCACCAAAGTTAGGTGCAAAAGTAAGCATTCTCCCTTGTCTTTGAAGTTGTGTCATATATTCATCTTGTCTTCTTGAAAGAACCATAAATCTATATGCTTTTAACAATTCTTCTTTTGATAATTTAGGGTCGTGTTTTTTACCTTCGGCTGTTAAATTTCCATCAATGTCTAAAAAACGAACAATTTCTTCTTTTTTAGACATTACTAATCCAGGTTTTACAAATTTAAAAGTCATAACATCCTTTCTGATTTAATGTTTGATTTAAAGGAAAATTTCCTTATTTTTTGTTGTAATTTAGATTTAAAGCATTTAAAATGGTTTGGATTACAAAGTTAAATGGTTTGTTAAAGTGTGGCAAGAAGTAAAAGTCCATTAATGCAATTTGTGGTAAGGTTAATCTTTCTTGAATTGCTAATGATAGCATATAAATTACCTCGGTGTGGTTTGCTTCTTTACCTACTGAACCAATTTGTGCTCCTAAAAGTCTAAGTGTGTTTTTGTCATATGTAATTTTCATTCATACTTTATAGTGTTTACGCATAAATTCAGGACGATCATTGTCTTCAAAGTATTCTACAGCATAAGAATCTTTGAATTTTGGATGTCTAGATGCTGCTACTTCTGAAAGTCCTGTTGATGAATAGTTGAAATCGAACACACTAATAGCGTTAGTTCCTGAGTATCCAGGAAATGGAATAGTTTCGTTTCCTGCTAAGTGGAAAGCAGCAACAATACCAGTTTTAACAGCATTTGTTGCTAAAGCGATGTTTACATATTCATCTGAAACATTGCTAATCATTGAAGCTGCATCACCGATAGCATAAACATCTTGATCTGATAATGATCTTTGGAATTTGTCAACTTTAATTGCACCATTAGGTAGTTTGTCAACACCTTGAATTAATTCGGTTTTTGGTCTAAATCCGATAGCTAAGATTACTAAATCAGCATCGTATGTTCCTTTGTCTGTAACAACAGCAGAAACACATTTTCCGTCTTTAGTTGTAAATCTTTGAACTTTTTCATTAAGTTGTAATTGAATTCCGTTTTTTACCATAGCTGCTTCAACTTTGTCAGTAAATTCTTTGTCAAAGTAGTTTGGTATAATGCGGTCTTGCATATCAATTAAGGTAACATGTTTTCCATATTTATGGAATGCTTCGACAATTTCCACACCAATGTATCCAGCACCAATAACAACAACATTTCTCACATCTTTTGATTCTGCCTTAGCCTTAATTTCTTTTGCATGTGCAAAGATTTTAGAAACTAAAATGTTGTCTAAGTGAATGTTTTCAAAAGGTGGAATAATTGGTCAAGTTCCTCCAGCATATACAAGTTTGTCATAGTAGTCTTTAAAAACTTGTCCAGTTCTTAAGTCTTTAACTACAACATATTTTTCTTCACGATTTACTTCTATAACATCATGAGCGTCTTTGATGTCTACTCCAAGTGATTTAAGTTGTTCAATACTTGAGTAGAATAATCCATCTGGATTAGAAAATTCCCCACCAACTCATAGAGCAATACCACATCCTAAAAAAGAAATGTCAGTATTTTTGTCATATGCCACTAAATGTGAGTCTGGAGCAATTTTCTTCATTGTTCTTAAAAATGAAGTCCCAGCATGGTTTGCTCCTATTGATATAATTTTCATTAAATAACCTCCGTTTTATTTAATATGAATAATTATAAACTTTTTTATTCTTTATCAGAATAACAAAAAGCATTCATATTATTTATAAGATTGTAATGCAGTAATTAAAACTGTATTATAAACATCTTCTGTGGTTGATCCTCTTGATAGATCGTTTACAGGTTCAGCAATCCCTGTAATAACTGGTCCAATTGCACCGAATCCCCCAAAACGTTGTGCAATCTTATATCCGATGTTACCTGCATCTAAATTAGGGAACACAAAAACATTTGTAACTCCTGTATATGCAGGTTTTTTGTATTTTGCTTGTCTTACTTTTTCATCAAATGCTGCATCAAATTGGATTTCTCCTATTGCCTTAGTATCTGAAAGTTCATTAAATTTTGCTGTTGCTTCAGCAGATAATTTTGACTCATCGCTAACTGCTGAACCATCTGTTGAAAAAGACAAGAAAGCTACTTTTGGATCAAAACCAAGGCTTTTAGCAAATTCGGTGGCATTTAATCCGATTTCTGCTAATTGATCTGCATTAGGTTTGATGTTGACTGAAATATCTGAAAATAGGTATTTTTGATCATCTTTATGCATAATCATAGCAGATGAAATAGTTTTGATGTTTTTCTTAGGTCCGATTACTTTAAAAGCAGCACGTAAAATATCAGCTGTTGTGTAATTTAATCCACCAACAACTCCATCAACTTCTTTGTTTTTAAGCATCATTATTGCATAAAAAGGTGCTTGTTCAAGGTTTTTAACTGATGCTTCTAAAGTTTCCTTTCCTTTTCTTAATTCAAAATATTGCTTTGCATATTCTGATTTTTTCTCATCTGAGATAACTTCCTGCTTGATATTAGGTGTAAGTGAGCAGTTGTGTTGTGAAACTAATAACACAATATTTACTAAATCACTTTCAGCAACTTTAGCTGCTGCCTTAATCGATCTTTGATCTTCACCATCAATAAGCAAAATAGTCTTCTTACTCTTTAATTGAGTATTTTTTTGATAAATTGTATTTTCTAATTGTTTTTGGAAATTCATCCTTCTCCTTAAATATTAAATACGATTATATTATAATATATTCTAAATAAAAATCCTTAATATAGCAGTATTTTTGCAAAATCTGCTTTAAATATGAAAATGTATGCAATAAATTTGCTCAATTTGTCATTAAAAGTTTATTTTATAATCAAAAACACTGCTTTTTATTAACTTTTTCATTTGTATTTATATAGTGATATAATTAAAAAATGAAGAAGCAATTTCAAACAGTAACAAGCAAAGAATTAAATTTATCTTTTGATTTTGAGATTCTAAATCATCAAAATCGTATTTTGGATATAAAAATTAATGGATTACTTCGTAATTTAAAGTATTCTGATGAATATTTTGACTGATTCATCGAAGATTTATTATTTTTGCTTGATAAAAATCGATACCAAAAACGCTGAGATTATGGACAAATCAATATTTTTGGTGTTACAAATTTAAATCTTAAGGAAAATGAAACAAAATTTGTTAAACTTTTTAAAAGTATAACAAATTTTGATTTAGTAAATAAGGAGTAAAAAATGAAAATATATGTATGTAAGGAAACTACACCATTTTACACACTTCCTCTTGAAGAAATAATGGCTAAAGATGAAGATAATCATGAAGATATTATTTATCTTTATCAACATGCTAATGATGTGATTATTGGACGTAATCAAAATGCATATAAGGAAGTTAAATTCGATGTTTTAGAGCGTGATAAAATAGGTTTATATCGTCGTTTATCAGGTGGTGGAGCTGTTTATCATGACCTTGGTAATTTAAATTTCTCATTTATTACTAATGATAAAACAGAGCATAGTTATCAAAAGTTTTTAGAACCGGTTCTTAATTTCTTAAAATCACTTGGTTTAGATGCACAATTTAAAGGAAGAAATGATTTAGTAGTAAATGGTGCAAAATTTTCAGGTAATGCACAATTTATTTATAAAAATAAAATTGTACATCACGGAACTATATTATTTAATGTTGATTTAACAAGACTTTCAACTGTTTTAAATCCAAGTAAATTGAAAATGGAATCAAAAGGAATAAATAGTGCAAGACAAAGAGTGACAAACATTTTAGATGAATTACCAGTAAAAATGAGTATTGAAGAATTTAAAAATAAATTCATTGAATATTTGATGCATAAATATGATGCAAAATTGCTTGATATACCTGAAAAATATACTACCTTAGTTCCACAATTGCGCAAAATTAGATCATCAAATGAGTGAGTTTTAGATAAGAATCCGGAATTTTCCTTTTATAGCGAAAAGAAAACAAATGGTGGAATTTTACAAATAAGTGCTAATGTAAAAGAAAACAAGATAGTTGAAATTAAATTTGAAGGTGATTTTCTTACCTTACTTGGAACCGAAAGCATCGAAAGTGCATTAGTTGGGCTTGATTTTGAGAAAAATAAAATATTAGAATTTTTAAAATCAGTACCTAATTTAGATAACTATTTTGGAAGCATTAGTCCACAAGAAATAGTTGATATTATGTTTGGTGAATAATGGAAAGTAAATATATAGAGATTTTAAACGAAAGAATACATTATATAGAAGAAAACACCGGTAAACCAAAAGTTTTATTTTTACACGGATTTAATTCCTCTGCTGCTTTTGCAAACCAAGTTTACTTACAGAAAAATCGTAATTATGATGTAGTTGCTATCGATTTTCCCGGTTGTGGTTTAAGTAGTGCTAAAGAAGCAATAACAATTGAGTTATATCAGCAGGTTGCATTGGAATTTGTAAAGCAATATAATTATGATTTTAAACTTGTTATTGGGCATTCACTTGGAGGAGCAAGTGCTTTGTATTTATTAAATAATAATTTAGTTAAAAAAGCACTACTAGCAGCACCGATAAATTATGAAATTTTGGATAATAAATTAGGTGAAAGTGTTGAAGCAGCAATCAAAAGAATGAAAAGTTGACTCATACCTGAAAATTATGATTCAGCTTATGAAAGTTCAGATAATTTGATTTATAATGATAAACTGGATTATCGTAAAAACTTATCAAAAGTTGCTACGATGTTTTTGAAATTAATGGATAGAAAGCGACCTATGTTTTTAAATATGGTTACATCACAGATTTTAAATCCCAATTACCTAAAAACAAGCATTAAAAGTTTATATCAAGCAAATAATGACTATGAATTTATTACTGGTATTAATGATAAATTTGTTCCTTACTTTACTATAAAAAATATTGCAAATAAGATGCAAAAAAATGTAACACTTTTGCAAAATTGTGGACATGCCTTATTTTTTGAGCAACCTGAAGCAATAAATAAAAAAATTAATCAACTTGTTGAGTATTTATATATAAAAGGTTAATAACCTTTTATTTTCTTATTCTGGAGTCTTATGTTATATATTGATTTTGGTAATACATTAATTAAAATTGGTTATTTTTTGAATTCAAACTTAATAATTGAAAAATTAGAGGTGAAATTATTAAGTTTTGATTCATTGAAAGAAAAAATTGTTCAAATAAAAAACAAAATAAATATTAAAAGTATTATTATTTCTTCTGTTAAACCAGAAAAAAATATCATTTTATCGCAAGTATTTGATTTTTTAAAAATAAAATATAAATTTATTTCATATTTGGATTTCAATGAAAATGATTTAACATTCAATAAAAAAATAGCAAAAGAAGAAGTGGGAAATGATATATTACTGGCTGCATATTATATTGGGCATAAATATGAAAGTGGTTATGTAGTTTCATTAGGGACAGCATTAGTTTTAAGTAAAACTGAAAATAAAAAAATAATCGGTGTTAGCATAATGCCCGGGATAAAAAAAGGGTTAAATGCTCTTTTTGATAATACTTCATTAGTTAAACAAATCAAATTAAATAAAGATATAAAAAATATCGGTTATAATACTTCTGATGCAGTTTCATCAGGAGTTCAATTTAGAATTTTATCTTTGATTATGTATTTAAATTATATAAATAAGCAAAATTATAAAATAATTTTCACTGGAGGAGATTTAAGTTACTTTAATAAAGAAATTTTTAATAATATTGAAGAGGAAATTGTTGTAAAATCTTTAATTTTATTTACTAATAATAAACTCAAAGAAAGTATATAAGAAAGGAAAATATGAAGAGAAAATTATCTCTATTAACATTTGTTTCATTGCTAACATCTGCACTTGCAATTTCATGTGGGACAACTAACCAACAAAAGCAACCACAAAAATATAAAATACTTGTTTCTGGTGTTGAAAATAAAGCAAATAAGTATATTTTAACATTAAAAGCATATGAAATTCCAATTTCGCCAGATATAACAACTGATAAAATACAAATACAAATAAGTGGTTTAACTGAAAAATTGACAGCAATAAGTTTTGATAAAAATTCAAGGGAAATTAAATTTAATGTAACTAATTTAGACTTTGATAAAGATTATAAGATTGAAAAATTAATTGTAGATACCAATCAAATAAGTACTAATTTGGTTTTTAAAAAACAAAGACCAAAACAAGAACCGAACCCAATTCCACAACCATCAAAACCAGATAAACCAAAAGAACCCGTGACCCCCCCACCTTTACCACCGGATTTTCATATTCCTACACAAGACTATAGTAAAAATAATCAATATCCAGATTTTGTTAAGCAATATAAGGTAGTAGATAGAAAACAGTTATATAATGAAATTTTTGATCGCAGTTTTGCTATAAAATTCGGTGTTGGTAATAAGACAGGTGATCACAGTAATGATTTTCGTTCAACAGATAGCGGGACAGCATGATTACTTGATTATCATAAACAAGACGATAATAAATATAAACTTTTCTTAGCAACTAATTTACATGTTGCAGCTGATTTATCAAATACATTAGATGAAAATGTTGCTAAAAAACTTAATTATATTGATCCGAGAAATATTAAAGCTCGTTCAATCTCAATAGGTAAAGCAGCAAAAAAAACTGATTTTACAATCAAAGAAAATAACTATAATTATCAAGCAGATAGCGCAAATACTGTTAAATGATTCGCATCAGCAGATGAATTTTTGGATGCAAATAAGTCTGATTCAGCCGCATCAGAAACTACAAAAGCAGTAGGTATATCATCTCCAAAGTTAATTTTTGCAGGTTTTGATTTTATTGATCACAAATATATTCAACCATTTCAAGATAATTTAAAGAAATTAGCACAAGAACGACTAAAAAATTATACTACTGATGCTGATCCCGATGATGAAAGCGATGAAGGTCATATTTTAAAGCAACAATTAAAAGATGAGAATTTTTATCCATTTTATACAGATTTTGCTGTTTTTGAAATAGATATTGATATGTCTAAGTTAAATACTCAAGCACAGCAAATGTTTAAATTGGCTATAGCAGGTGTTGATTCTTATTTAGCTAGACTAAATGCAACAAATCAATTACCTAATCAAGATAAAAAAACTTCTGTATATATGCAAACTGTTGATTATATGAGTGCATTTAATGAAAAAAACCAAAACAGTTTAACTAATTCAAAAGAAGTATATATAGGTGGCTATCCACAAGCTGATGCATCAGGAACAGCAGCATGAAGTATTAATAATCCAACTGAAAGAAATTCAACTTCTTTAAAATGAAATTCACGAAGTAAATCAAATGAAAAAACTTTTGCATTACCTACAAATAGCGCAGAAGAAAAGATTAATAGTGGTAATTATACACCTTATACTTCAGCACAAGGAAGATTGCTAGGTAATTATTATGGTTATAATTATTCAATTTGATTTTCATCATTATATTATGGAGCATCTGGTTCGCTTGTGTATAATGAATTTGGACAAATGATAGGTATATATGATGCAGTTGCTTCAGATGTTCAAAAGAATGACTTTTCTAAGGTAGCTGGATTTGCACCGTTCTTTCTATCACATGATTTTGGTAAATTAAAAGCATATAATTTAATTGATGGGAGTGATAAGAAGAAATACCCGGCACAAACAGCTTCGTATCGTCAAAATTTATTATTAATTTATCCAAACGGTTTTGATAATTCACAAACACCGTTTAAGACAGCATTATTTCCAAATGGTTTTAAATAAATAAATCGTTTAGCACTATATAGCAGCGCTAAACGATATTTTTATTAATTTTAGGATATTTATTCACCTTAATATGTTTTGTTTTTGGGATGTTTATAACTAAGGTATATTCACCTTTTATTTTTTCAATATTTTGAAACTTGGTTATTAACACAGAAGGTTTATCGAAAAATCATTGTTCATAAATTTTTGTAAGTTCCTTAGCTAAACATATATTGACATTATCATTAAAAACATCATAAATATCTTTGATGGTTTGAAGTAGTTTATGTGGTGATATAAAGAAAATATATGTTCCTTCAGATAAATTAGTAAGTTGATTCTTTCGCTGCTGACTTTTATCTTTGATAAAACCTAAAAAAGTAAAATTATTAGAAAATCCGGAACCAACAAACGCTGTTGTTACTGCAGAAACACCAGGAATTATTTCAATATCATATCCGTTATTTCTTGCAAGATTAATAATACTAAAACCAGGGTCAGAAACAACAGGCATCCCAGCATCGGAAACCAATCCGACATTTTTTTGTGCTTGCAGAAAGTTTAAAATAATTTTAGCAGTAGCATTTTCGTTAAAAGCATTATTAGTAATCAATGTTTTTTTGGTTATACTAAAATGTTCTAATAGTTTGGTAGTTACTCTGGTATCTTCACAAGCAATTATATCTACTTTATTTAAAGTTTCAACAGCGCGAAACGTTATATCCTTAAGATTACCTATTGGAGTTCCTATTATATATAACTTACTCATATAACCTTCTAAGTTTAATTAATAAAGCAACTTTTTGCATCTCAAAATTACTGTTATAATCTGATAAATTTTTGTTAAATTCAAGCATTAATTTATTAGCAGAATTAACTTGTCGAATATTTTGTGTTTTTCTATTTATTAATCTATATATTTTGTCCAATTCTTTATATTTATAATTTAATAAATTACTGGTTTGAAATAGGTATTTTAATGCATTAAAGAAAAAAATATTTTCTTTTTTTAGATTTTCATTTAAAAAATCTAAAAATAAATTAAGTGTATATTTTGAATTATTTTGTAATAGTTGTTCAAAATAAGTTATTAATTGTTTCAAAATTACTATATGCTGCTCGTTTTCGCTAAAATTTTGGTATCAATTTTCCTTATTTGGTTTTTTTAAAAAAGGGATAAGATTAATAATTTGA
The DNA here is from genome assembly GCF_054353815.1 of Mycoplasma sp. AC1221. Classification (NCBI taxonomy): domain Bacteria; kingdom Bacillati; phylum Mycoplasmatota; class Mollicutes; order Mycoplasmatales; family Mycoplasmataceae; genus Mycoplasma; species Mycoplasma sp. AC1221. The sequence goes on from NZ_JBTHHH010000005.1 coordinate 33,476, forward strand.
GATCGTGAAATAATTGTTGGTAAAACCTTATTTATCTTGCTGGTGGTAGCAAAAATAATTGTATTATCATTTGGTTCTTCAATAAATTTTAAAAAACTATTTATTGTAATATGTGTAGTATGATCGATATCTTTAATTATTATAATGGTTTTTTGATTATTATTTTGTTGAAATTGTGCTTGATAAATTACTGCTTGAACATCATCTTTTTTAATTATATCTTTGCTTCCATCGATTAAATAAATATTATTTGTAAGTTTGCTTAAATCTGTGTCTGGTGCAAATTTAGTATTATTAATCATGTTAATAAGCTGCAATAAAAAATTATCAACATTATCTGAATTAGTTTTAAAAAGGTATAAATGTGACAATTTATTTTTTTTATTTAACTTATCGAATTTAGTTAGTATTTGGTACATTTTTATTATTTATATAACTTAAAAATTTAGGATTTTGATGGAGTTTATCAACAACTTCTTTGCATACTACATCAGCATTTTCAGAACCATCAACAATAATAAATCTTGAAGGATTTTCGGAAATAAGTTTTTGATAACCTAAATAAACATCTTGATGGAACTGCATTTTTTCATTATCGAGACGATCTTGAACTAAACGATTTTTATCACGGCGTTCCTTGCTTTTTTCAGGTGTGATATCAAAGAAAATAGTCAAATCAGGTATTGCATTATCAATAATTAAATTTGTTAGTTGTTTAACAAAATCATATCCTAACTTACGTGCGAACCCCTGATAAGCATAGAAACTATCAATATAGCGATCACAAAGCACTAACTCACCTTTTTCTAATGCAGGTCAAATAACTTTCTCAAGATGAATCCTGCGACTAGTTGAATATAGCATCGCTTCTGCAACAGGGGATAAATCACTATTTTTATCAAGAATAATATCTCTAATCCGTTCTGCTTCAGGGATGTTATGTCCACCTGGTTCGCGTGTTGAAATAAAAGGTAAGTTTGGATATTTTTCTTTGAAATATTGAATAAGTAGGTTTAAAATAGTGGTCTTTCCACTTCCGTCTAATCCTTCGAATGTAATAAACATAAATGTCCTCTATTCATTTTGACGATTTTTTATTGAGAATTTTAAGGTAGTTTCGTCGATATAATCAACTGAAGCACCTAATGGTATTCCAATTGCTATTTGTGAAACATTTAAACCTTTTTCTTTTAATGATTGTTTAAGTATGTTAGTTACAATTTCACCTTTTAAAGTAGGAGAAAGTGCTAAAATAATTTCATCAAAGGTTTGCGCATAGTCTAAAAATTTTTTTATCTCTGTAATGCTTTGATTGTATTGTATTTCATTTTCGATTTTTTTATCAAAAACAAAGTATTTACCGAAGTATATACCTGATTTTTCTATCTTGTTTAAAATAGCAAGACTTTCAATAACTAAAAGAGTGTTTTTGCGATCGAAGTCTGTGCATATTTTGCATTCTTGATTTTCTGTTAATATACTAGTGCAATTTGGACAAAATTTAGTTTTTTCCTTAATTTTTTTAATTTCATTTGCGAGTAAATTAACACTACTTTGATCATTTTCAAAAATCCAGTAGATAAATTTTTCAACTGTTTTTTTACTAAATCCTGGTATTTTACTTAGTTTTTGAGAAAGATTTATTATATCATCTGAATCAAACATAGTAATTAAAAAGGAAGTCCACCAGGCATTTCTTTTGGTGCTATTTTATCTTGTTCTTCATTGATTTTGTCAACTAAAGCATTAATTGTAACGATTAATAAATCTTCAAGCAGTTCCTTGTCATCTGGATCTATTAAAACTGGATCAATATCAATACTTTTTATTTGAATATCACCGGTAGCCACAATTTTAATCCCTTGTTTTTCTACCTCAAATTCTTGTTTTGAAAATGCATCTTGTTTGATTTGCATCTCTTTTTGTAATTGTTTTACTCTTTTAATAAAATCTGCATTCATAATTTGCCTTTCTATGATTTTCAAGTTTTTTTATAGATATATTTCGAAGCTTCAATTTGATCTTCGCGATCGTTCGGAATAACATTAATAAGTTTTTTAGGTTGATGTATAGGATTTTTGAGTTTATAATTACCTCTACGATATTCAGTGACAAGTTTTTTAATATTTTCACGATCATTAGAATTTACAAAATATAATCATTTATATCCATCACCATAAACATAATCTATAAACTTCTGAAAATCTACTTTATATTTATTTTTATTTAATAATTCAATCATTTTATCATCATTACACTGAAAAATAATTGCATTTTTTGTTGCTACTAAAATATCAATTACTCTAAATCATTCAAAAAAACGATTTAAATCTACTCGATTATTAGTAAATTCAGCATCTTGTTTTAGTTTGTTATAAACATCTTTTGTGCTGCGATTGTTACGATCTTGTTGGATTCATAAAACTAAATTCAGCATACTTTCCATTTCGTCTTCACCTTCTCATTGATATTTGATCGGTTGATGATTATGTGGGATATTAATCTCAATTGTATTGTTAAATAATTGTTCTGATGTATCAATATCAGTAAGTATATTACTTTCTAAATCTTCTTTGTTTCCGTTATGTTCGTTAGATGAAAGAATAAATTCATTAGTCTTTAGTAATAATTCTTTTGTATGCTGCATTGTTTCATCTACATCAGTGTAGTTGATATCTGCATTTGTCTTAGGTTCAACTTCAAGATTATTAAACTTGGATTTTAAGAAATCATCACCTGTGAATAATTCATTTAGTTTATTTTCTTCTAAAATAGGGGACTCAGTTACCTGTTCTTTATATGGTTGATTAATAAAATTTATTTCATCATTTTTTTCAGGTATTTTCTTTCCTTGATTTTGAGTGTGATTTGCTTTAATTTTAGGTGAATTATCCAAATCAACTATATTAATAAATCCTGTTTCAATTAGTTTAAAAGGTTCTTCGCTTTTTGTTATTTTAGTTAAAATATCATAAATATTCTTTGATATTTTAACTGCTAAATCATTATTTAAAGGAAGTTTATAAAAATCATCTTGATTAATATGATGCAATATTTGCACATCGTAAGTTTTAGAAAAAATAATTCATTCCTTTAAAACTTCTAAAATTGATATTAGAAAATGTTTTGGATCAATTCCATCTTCTTGCATTTGCTGAATCAATTTTAAAAGATTAATTATATCGTTGTTTTTTAAATAAATAATTAAATCAATAATTTTTTGCAAAGACATCAAACCAAAATTGTTTACCACATCTTCTAATAAGATTTTATTATCATTAAATGAACTAGCTTGTTCAGCAAGTGAAAGTGCATCACGCATCCCCCCAGAAGCAAGAGAAGCAAGTGCTTTAAGAGCATTTTCTTCGAATTTAATATCTTCTTTTATCAAAATACTTTTAAGTTGCTTGACGATTTGTTGTTCGTTAATTCGCTTAAAATTAAATCTTTGAACCCTAGATAAAATTGTTAAAGGAATTTTTTGTGGATCAGTAGTTGCAAGGATGAATATCACATGTTTTGGAGGTTCTTCAAGTGTCTTAAGCAAAGCATTAAAGGCACTTTTAGTTAGCATATGCACTTCATCGATAATGTATACCTTAAAGTGCCCATTGATAGGAACCTGTTCAACTTTTTCTTTTAAATCACGAATTTCTTCAACTCCATTGTTTGAAGCAGCATCCATTTCAATAATGTCAAAATTATCATTATAGTTTGATAAACAACTTTCGCAAGCCTGAGTCAAATCGTGTGTATGCATACAATTTAGTACATTAGCAAATATTTTAGCAACTGACGTTTTACCAGTTCCTTTTGGGCCACTAAATAAGTAAGCATGATGTATTTTGTGAGTTTTAAGTATGTTTTTTAATGTCTCAATAATATGTTCTTGACCTATAACATCAGCAAAAGTTTTAGGTCGATATTTTCGATAAAGTGCCTTATGTTCCATTATCCTCCTTTGCTTTTATTTTGTATTTTATAAATTATAAATTAAATTTATTAAGTTTATAAAAAACTATAAAAATAACAAGAAAAAATAATTTATATTGTTTTCATAAATTGCTATAAATCCTTGATAAGTAAGTAAAAAAGTTTAAAAAAACCCGTTTGGGTTAAATTATTGTGCTTGTGCTAATCTTTCTTTTCTTCTTAAATCTCTTGCATATTCTTTAGAAAGTTTTTTAGCTCTTTTTTCTGCGATCATTTTGTTTTTAAGTCTAACTTCTTTACGCATAAATTTCCTTTTTATTATATATTAAGTTTATTTTAAAACAAGTTCTTTAATTTTACCAAAAAAAGAAGTAAAAACAAATCATTTTTAATTTATTAATTTACTATTTTGATTTCACTTGTAAAAACAAATCATCTAGTTGTTGAGTTTCAACTGATGAAGGCGCATTAGTGAAAACATCTTGATTCTTAGAATTCTTAGGAAATGCAATTGTATCGCGTATTGTGTTTAAATTAGCTAAAATCATAACGATTCGATCGATACCGAGTCCGATTCCACAATGTGGTGGAACTCCGTAATCTAAAGCCTTTAAAAAGAAACCAAATTTACTTTCTTGTGCCTGCTTATCTAAACCGATTAAATCAAACATTTTTTCTTGCACATCTTTATCATAAATACGTGCAGAACCCGAACCTAATTCATAACCATTTAATACTAAATCATAACTTTTAGCTTTTATATCAGATTTATCCATTGCATCGATTTGCGATAAATCGTGATCAAATTGTGTGAAAGGATGGTGTGCAGCTGCTCATTTGTTGTTTTCTACATCATATTCAAACATTGGAAATTTAGTAATTCATTTAAAATTAAATTCATCTCTAGCTCAATTAAATCAGGTGTTTAGTTCTACCCGCAACGCACCAAGTGCTTGTGAAGCATTTTCAAAGGTATTAGCAACAATTAAATATGTTCCATCAGCATAATTAAACTCTTTTAAGAGTTGTTCAACTGAATCGCCTGCTTTTGAAGCAAAATTACTTGCTGTAACTATTTTTTGCTCTACCACCAAGTAAAATAAAGCATTTGCCTTATTTTTCTTTGCGATCTCTTCTAATGTTTTAAGTTGTTTTTTGTTTAGTATTTCATTTATTTTCAAGAGTCTTTTTGCAGGAGCATTTTTGATGATATCAAAATTAGAATTATTACAAAAACTATTAATATCAACTATTTTTTGCTCATATCGAAAATCCGGCTTATCACTACCATAATTTCTGATGCAATCATCATAACTGACACGATCGAATGGTATTTTAATATCAACATTCATAACTTTCTTCATTAAATATTGGAACATTTCTTCAACTATCCTTTGAAAAATTTCAACATCCAAAAAAGATGTTTCTATATCTAACTGGGTAAATTCTGGTTGTCGATCTTTTCTTGAATCTTCATCACGAAAACATCTAGCAATTTGAAAATATCTTTCAAAACCCGAAATCATTAACAGTTGTTTAAATAGCTGTGGTGATTGTGGCAGTGCATAAAAAGAATTTAAATCACGTGTGGGAACTAAAAAATCGCGTGCCCCTTCAGGGGTTGCTTTAGATAGAATAGGTGTTTCAATTTCTAAAAATTCGTTATTTTGCAAATATTCTCGCATCGCAAAAATCACTTTATTTCTTAAAGCGATTGTTTTTTGCATTATTGGTCTCCGTAAATCTAAAAACCTATGTTTGAGGCGAATTTCTTCTTTGACATCGATATCATCTCGGATTTGAAATGGTAATTCTTTTGCAGTTGATAAAACTTTATATTCTGAAACCACTACTTCTATTTGCCCTGTTGGTATTTGAAGATTTGGATCTTTACGTTTAACAACTTGTCCTGTAATTTCTAAAACACTTTCTTTTGCAAAGTTAATTGCTTGATTAAAAACCAGTTGAGTAATACCGTATTTATCACGTAAATCAACAAAATTTAATTCACCAAAACGACGTTTATTTGCAACTCAACCATATAAAGTTACTTGCTGTCCTATATTGTGGATATTTAACTCATTATTTTTAATTGTCTTATTCATACTATACTTCACTTTCATATTGAGCAATAAAATCACTCACTACTTCGGGTTCAAAAACATCTGCATCATTGATAAATTTAAGTAAATCAATAACACCATCACTATTTAAATAAAATTGCATTTTATCACCTGTTATAAGATTTTTGATATAAAAAGAGTTATGAGGTAGTAATTTGTCATCTGTAATTAAAAAAACTGCATTTAATTTTTTTGCTTTTTCATATATTTTTTTGGATTTCATTAGATGAAAATCCATATGATAAAAATTAGTTAATCCATTTAAATCGTAGTGAGCTAAATGAAAAAGTTTTTCTAGATTTTCGTTGCTTACTGATGCAGCAAAATAAATATCGACTTTTTGATTTTGCATTTGTTGTAACGGTTCTGTATTTTTAATAATATTTTCTCGAATTAATTCAATGCAACGATCTATTCCAAATCCGAAACCAACACTTGATACATCTGGACCACCTAATTCAGCGACTAAATTTGAATAACGACCACCACCGATTAATGTGTCCTGAGAACCTGCTTTATCGGATTTTACTGTTATTTCAAAAACAAATTCATCATAGTAATCTAGTCCTCTTACAAGTCCAGGTGCAATATGATATTCAATCTCATAAAAATCTAGCATACCTTTAATTTCTTCAAAATATAACTTCGATTCTTTACTTAGATAATCTTGAATATTTGGAGCTTTATGCATAAAAGGTAGTTTAGAATCGACTTTGTCATCTAAAATTCTAAGAACTTTTTTATCTTTAAGACGCTGCTGCGAAATCTGGCTTAATTGAGATTGGTATTTTGTTAAAAATTCAGTTAAGGCATTTTCATAATTTGCTCTAGTTTGTTTATCTCCAATTGAGTTAATTTTAAGCACATATTTTATATCTAATGCTTCTAAAATATCAATAGCAACTTGCACAATTAAGAAGTCTTTTAAATATGATTTAGGACCAACAAATTCAATCCCTGCTTGATAAAACTGTCGATAGCGTCCTTTTTGTGGTTGTTCGTAGCGAAACATTGGCATATTGTATGCGAATTTTTCATTTACTAATGTATATCACTTATTTTCAATAAAAGCACGCACAAAAGATGCGGTTCCTTCAGGACGTAAACACAATGAACGATTTGATTTATCTAAAAATTCATACATTTCTTTTTTAGCAATTTCTGATTCATTAACAGAACGTTTGAATAATTCAGAAGTTTCAAGTATCGGTGTTTCAATCATTTTAAAACCATAATTTGCACATATATCTGAAAATACCAAGTTTACTAAGTCTTTAATTTGATATTCTACAATATCATAATCCTTTGTTCCTTTTACTTTAGAAATCATATTTCTCCTTTATTATATTTTACTTTAATTTTGTTTATTAAGATATTTCTTTACATATTTAATGATTATGTTGTTTAGATGCGAACCTTTAAATTTATTTAAATAATATTCAATTTGTGTGTATTCAAAATTATGTTCTTGCTTAAATATCAAACTTTCTCGATTAAAATCATAATATATGCAGATACTGAAAACCTGTTGCTTTTTATTTTGGATTTCAAGGTTAAAAAATTCATAACTATAGGTGTTATATGCATTTAGTTGTTCTATTTTAGATATTCGATAATTTCTTGATATGGATTGATTTACTTCAAAAAATGTAGCAAGATTAGTTGTTTTAAAAAAAGGTATTTTGATTTTTTTAACTATATATATAGTATTTATAAAATAATTACGCATCTTCAAGTATTTATAATCAAGTAAATTATTGTTATTTTTATAAGAAAGCAACATCTGACAAATATTGATAATGAACTGTAAATTACTAAATTCTAATGCTTGATTATTATTTGCACCAAAATGTTCTAAAATATTAGCAAATAAAACATTTTTAGTATCAGATTTTTCAGCAAATTCATAAGGAATATTGAAGTTATTTAATAAATTAATGATATTTTTACTAACACTATGTGTTATTATAACCTTATTTTGCTGAAGTTTATTTTCATTCTTTCACTGTAAAAAGAAATAGTTAATATAAAAATAAATTAATTCTTCGTTATTTATTTTTATATATCTGTCATTAATATTGAAAAAAAAATTATAACGGTTTTTTTTATCAGAAGTAATTAGAAAATCAGTTTTAGATTTTTGATAGGAAAAAAGGTTTCATTTAAAAAAAATTCAAAATAAATTTTTACTTCGTTCTTGGATTCTTAGATTTGAAGCTTCTTTTACATTAAAACCTAGCGAATTTAGCAAACTCTGTAAGATATTGTTATCAGCAGGATTGTTTATAGCAATTTTAATATTTAAATTATTGCGATCAATTTGATTTTCAAGGAAAAGATGTTTTTGATTTTCAAGTTTTAATTTGTAAAAAGATAAAAATTTATCTATTTTTAAGATAAACAAATTATAAAAATTATGCAATATAATTTGTTTATCAAATTCAAAAACATTATTTAACAGTTGCTTTTGTTCGTTTACAGAAATTAAAAATAAATCATGATAAATTTTAATGTAGTAATTATTATTAAATGGATTTTTATATAAATAAATATAATAATCAACATCAATACCTAATGTTGTGTTTATAATAATAAATTCATTTATAACATTAGTATTATATTCGAGTAGCTTTATGCTTTTATGTGAAAAAGATCGCTTAAATAACTCATATATTTTTGCATCAATACCTTCAGAGTGTCCTAACAAAAGAGTTTTATTGCGCTTTTTAATATTTATCAACAAACTCTTGGTAATTGCTATTAGTGTATATATGTTAAAACAATGCATTGAAAAAGGATTATCACAGTTAAATTCGATACCTAAATTAGTTGCTTTTACTTTATATTCAGGATTAGAATTAGCAAGCCTTATATGATTGAAAAAATCAGGAAGTGAAATTATTTCAATTCCTTCGTTATAATAAAAAGAATGTCAATTTTTGATTTTCTGCTCACTAAATTTCATCTTTGATATTATATATTTTTATCATAAATTTATTCATATTTCATTTGCTCAAAATTTTTAAATTTGTTTTTATATCTTTATATTTTTTAAATATAATTATCATATGAAAAGATTGGGAATAATAGTAGATTCTTTTTCTGGTTTATCAGTTGCACAAGCAGATGAACTAGGTTATAAATTTTTACCTTTACAAGTAGAAATCGATGGAGAAAGTTTTGAAGATGGATATGTATCAAATCTAGAAATACTAAAAAAGATATCGGTTACATCTAAAATTAAAACTTCATTACCAAAAATAGACAAGATGACTCGAATCATTCAAGATGCAGCAAAAAACTATGATGATGTGATTTATTTAGGTATCTCACAGCATTTGTCTAACACTTTTATGCAAGCTCGTAGTATTTCAATGGAACTGTCAAATGTGCATATAATGGAAAATCACTTGTTTGGTAATCAAATTGTTCGAACAGTTGCACATCTTAAAAAAATGTATGAAAACGGTGCGAGCATTAACCAACTTTTTGAAACATTAAATAATATTAATGAAACATCAAGAACATTTATTGTTCCTTATCGTTTAGAATATTTAATTAATGGTGGTAGGTTGTCTGGTATTAAAAAATTTCTTTTATCTAAATTAAAAGTATACCCTGTATTAAGCTATAACGAAGAAGGTAAAGTTAAATCAGTGGCAACAAAATGAAACTTTAAAAATGCTACTGCTAAGGCATTTGATTTAGTTAATGAGTTTATAGATAGTTTAAAAAACATAGATAAAAATGCTAAATATTATGTAGATTTAATTTCAGGTGTTAATGATGAAGTTAATCAAGCAATTACATCTGATCAATTTATTAAGGCAAGCACACAAATAACAACTCCATTACCTATTGCAGCACATACTGGTCCAGAAGCATTTGCAGTATCTGTGATGGTAGAATTAGAAAAAAATGAGTAAAAAACAAACAAATATAAATACAGACACCAAAGATAAAATAGATCTTCAATATACTACATTAGTAAATTCAATTATTAAAGAAAATACATTACCTAAAGAAGCAATAAAAAAATATCGTAGAAATACTTGAATATATGTAATTTCAATTATTTCAATTTTGCTTTTAATCGTAATTGTAGGAATAATTATTTGACAAATTATAGTGCATGTAAAATAGCAGAAATTATGCTATTTTTATTATAGATAATTTTGGTTTATTAGTAGTATTTAGATATAAATCTTTTAGATATTCATAAAACTCAATTGTATTATCGTTTGAGATATTTTGGTTAATACTTACATTTTCATTTTCATCAAGATATTTTATATTCATTCATAATTGAAGCTAATTATATTGTGTATCAACAATAAGTTATCATAAATATTAGAAGTATGCTTTGATATATTAATTTTCAATTATAATTATGTTTATACACATAATTATTTTGTATTAAAAATGATATTCAATATAATAAGAATTATTGAAAAGAGAAGAAAAATAATAATTATGAAAATAGCTGAAAAAACATGAACAAAAAATTATAAAATATAATCAAATAATTTAAATTACAATCAAATTATGATAAAATAAATACTAGTGGTCGCGTAGCTCAGATGGACAGAGCACGAGCCTTCTAAGCTTGTGGTCAGAGGTTCGAATCCTCTCGTGATCGCCATTTTTTTATACGACATTATAAAAATTCTTGTGTATTTTAATAAAAATCTAAGTTATATCCTATAAAAAAGGTAAGTTGTATATATAATAGCATCTTATCAGAAAATTTAAAAATTTTTTTTGAAAAACCCGCAAAATAAAGTGAACAAAAGTAATCTTTTGTTCTTTTGCTTTATACTTTGCAGGTTTTTCAATGCCAAATTGAAGTTTAACCAATATTTCTAAATCCGTTTGTTGTTCTAAGACTTCTGTCAATATTTCAGTTATCAAAAATATGTGCTAAAAGCAATGATAAACTTTCCGTATTAGGAAATGAAACCTTTCTTTTTAAAATCAATTTCATATTCGAGTTTAAGGATTCAATTGGATTTGTTGTATAAATAGATTTACGCTTTTCAGGTGGAAAATCAAAAAATGTTAATAAATTTTGCATTTGCAAAAGATATGAGACTTCTTTTTTGTAACCTTTTATGGTTCATTTTGATACAAAGTTTTCTAGTTCTTTTTGTGCTTCAGTTTTATTACTTCGTTTGGCAATTAACATAAAATCATTAGAAATTTCTTTACGATCTGAAACCCTTACTTTAGACACAATATTTCTTTGAATGTGTACAAGACATCTTTGAGTCTTAGATTTTGGAAAAATTTCATTTACAACATTTTCTAAACCAGGTAAGCCGTCAAAGACAAAAATTTCAACTTCTTCTACACCTTGTTCCTTAATTTTTAGTAATAATTCTCTAAAAATTCCTTTGTTTTCATTTGGACAAATTTCAAAGTTTAGCACTTGCTTATAGCCATTTTCGTCAATTCCCATAACGATATTTATAGCTTCTTTTGCATAACTTCCTCGTTTGATGGAAAAATAAGAAGAATCAAGAAAAATTGCTTGAAATTTCTTTGGTAGCTTTCTATTTTGGAATTCATCTACCTTTTCCTTTGTAGTAGTAAAGATATTAGAAATTGTTTGTCTTGACATTTTTATGTCTGTAGAATTCTCAATGAAATCAGTGATTTCTTTATAAGAACCACCTAGTTTGCAAAAAGACATTATCATCTGAGTAAGATCATCGCTTCTCCGACTATATCTGGTAAATAATTTACTTTTAATTCTTCCTGCTCTATCTCTTGGAACATTTAGCAATGCTTTTCCAATCGGTGTATCTAGTGCTCTTGTATAATAACCATTCCGTGTATTTTTTTTTCATATTTAGAATTTTCAAATTCAAATTTTAAGTTCTCATCAAACTCTTCTTTTAAGATTGCATTCATTATATTAGTAATGATATCTCTTGAAAATTCTGCTACGAATTTAAACCCATTTTCTTTTATTTCATTAATCTTTTCTGAAATTAACAAATTTTTTGATATAATATCTGTTATGTGTTCTCCTTTGTTTTATTTCACTTACAATTTTAAAGGAGTTTCACTCTTTTTTTAATATTTTTTTAAAAAATCTTTTTTTGTGAAGATAACTCAGTTATGAATACACAACTTTTTTTAAGGTCCCTTTTATACTTTTTATATAGAGCAAAATAAAACCATCATAATTGATGGTTTTTTAATTACTCAGTTGCATTAAGCGCTAGTTGAACTAATGTTTTAACCATTGCACCAGTTGGTTTTCCACCTTGTTCTGCTGTCCCAGCAACATCTAAATGAATATATTCAATCCCTTCGGTAAATTCTTTTAAAAACATTGCTGCTGAACAACTTCCACCACCTGCACCAGATAAGTCAGTGTTTTTAAGGTCAGCTACAACTGAATTTTTAATTTCCTTAGCAAATGCTTCATCAAGAGGCATTCTTCATACTAGTTCATGTTGAGATTCTGCCGCATCCTTTAAATCATCTCATGCTTTATCAGTTGTTGCTCAAACTCCGGTATAGGTACTTCCGAGCGAAACAAGGATTGCTCCAGTTAAAGTTGCAACATCCACAAGTCTTGTTGCTTTCAGATTTCTAACTGCATATGTTAACCCATCTGCCATTACTAATCTTCCCTCGGCATCGGTATTATTAATTTCAACAGTTTTTCCATTCATACTGGTTCATACCGAATCAGGTAATGATGCATCACCATTTACTCGGTTATCTGTAATACACATTACAGCAGCAACATTGGTTTTAGGTTTTAATTGAGCGATTGCTTTCAATGCACTTGCTACAAATACAGAACCAGACATATCAAATTTCATTCCAAGCATTGAACGACTTGGCTTTAGTGAATATCCACCTGAATCAAAGGTAATTCCTTTTCCTACATAAACTGTTTTGGCTTTTGAATCTGGATTCCCGTTATATTCAATCACAACAACTCTAGGTTCATACATACTTCCACGATTAACAGAAAGAAGTAATCCCATTCCAAGTTCTTGGATTTGTGCTTTGTTTAATACTGTTACTTTTAAATTGTCATATTTAGTTAAATCTTCAACAACAGTTTTAGCTAAATATTCAGAGTTACAAATGTTAGGTGGTATAATTTGTAAGTTTCTTGCGTAATTAACTGCATCTGCTAAAACATTTGCGCTATAAAGTTTGTGTTCATATCTTTGTGGCTCTGTTGTTGATAAAAAACTTACTGCAAATTTTTCTGGTTTTTTAGAAGTTTTTGCATTGTAAATATCTGCATTTACATATTTATATGCATTTGTAAACGCATCTACAACACAAGGGATACAAACCTTTCCACGAACAAATGAATCGAGATCAATTTGTAAGTTGCGAACTTGTGATGCGAATAATCCCTTAGCGAATTTTGAGACTACATTATAGTCATATTTTTCTTCTGTTCCAAAATAAACTAATGCTTCATTGCTGTCAAAGTATTCAGTTACAACCGATTCTTTTTCAACTAAGGTTTTTGGATAACCGTCACCTTTAAAAACAGCTTTTAAAAGCATTGATGAATTTCTTGTATTTTCTACTTTTACCATTTATTTCCTTTCTGGTTTTGATTATATCAAAATATTTATTTTACACTTATAAATTGTATTTGTTTGTTGATATAGTTGTTTTTTTGTGTAAGTTTGTCTTCACTGTAAGGAAATAAAAAAAAGAAAAAATTAATAAATTATCTTTATTTATGAAATTAATTTCATAAATAAAGATAAAAACTTATATATTTTAGGAACATAATTTACAAATTTTATCTAACTTTTCTCCCTTATATACAGTTGAAAAAGAAATTTATTACTTTTACAGCACTACAAAATAAAAATTTATTTTTTTCATTTTGTAAATTTTTTAAATATGCTTTATCAAGAATTTAATAATTTATGGAAAAAATACGCAATTTTTTCCGTATTTAGATATTTTTAAACTAAAATAAATATATTTTACAAGAATAAATGAAAAAATGTTTTATGATAAAAATACATTTCATAATATTAAAAGGAGAATAAATGAAAAAATTCGCAAGAACAGTTTTAGGTGATATTGATCCTAAAGAATTAGGTGTTGTGGATTGCCATGATCATTTAATTAAAAATTATGGTCCTGAAGCACACGAACATCCAGACTTTGTTATGCTCTCAGTCGATGCAGCATTAAAAGAAATGGATGAATACATTGCAAAGGGTGGTAAAAGTATGGTTACTATGGACCCACCCAATGTAGGTAGAGATGTTCATAAGATGCTAGAAATAGCGAATGCTTTAAAAAACAAAGCTCATATTATTATGGCTACTGGTTTTCATAAAGCAGCATTTTATGATAAGGGAGCTTCATGATTAGCTTTAGCACCAATTGATGATATCGTTGAAATGGTTAAAGCAGAAATTGAAGTTGGTATGGATGAATACAACTACAGTGGACCAGTTGTAAAAAGATCTAATGCAAAGGCAGGAATTATTAAAGCAGGTACAGGATATGCTGCTATTGATAGACTTGAACTTAAATCATTAGAGGTTGCGGCTCGTTCAAGTATCGAGACCGGAGCTCCAATTTTAGTACATACACAATTAGGAACTATGGCATATGAAGCCGCACAACATTTAATTGATTTTGGAGCAAATCCAAGAAAAATTCAATTATCACATTTAAATAAAAATCCTGACAGACTTTACTATGAGAAAATTATTTCAGAACTTGGGGTAACTTTATGTTTTGATGGACCTGATAGAGTTAAATATTACACAGATTTAACATTAGCAGAAAACATCAAATATTTAGTTGACAAGGGGTATCAAAAACACATTACACTTGCATTAGATGCTGGTAGAGTGTTATATCAAAGACACTATGGTGCCGAAAGAGGTAAAGAAACTTTTGGTCTCGGATACTTATTCGATAGATTTATTCCGCTTCTTAAACAAGTTGGAGTTAGCGAAGAAGCAATTCAAGATATGTTAGTAAACAACCCAGCAGAAATCTTGGCTTTTGATGAACCAAGAAAATACGATGTTACTAAAGTAAATCCTAGAGTCTTAGAATTAAAAAAACTATTAAAAGTAAAATAACCTTATTTAAGGACAAATATGATTAAAAAAATTGACTCTAAGAAAAGGAAAGGATTAATCATTGGGTGATCAATATTTGCTTTAATCAATGTTTTCATTATTTTAGTATCAATGTTGGTTAAATCAGCACAACCAAATGATCCAAAGGTGTTACCATGAACACCAAAAGCTGCTGGTGATGCCTTCCTTTTCATGTTTAACAAAGTTTATATGGATAACTTCTTTAAGCAACCTGCATTGTTATTAGGTTCGCTTACATTTGTAGGTTATCTAACCATCGGAAGAGGTTTTCGTGAATCAGTAATCGGATTTTTAAAAACCGTTATTGGATTTATCTTATTACAAATTGGTTCAGGAACCTTAGTTTCCTTAGCTAAACCCGTATTTGAAGGAGTTAAAAATATAGGTCAAGGTGCAGGAATCGTACCATTAGATCCGTATTTTGCATTAGCAAGTTCAAATACATTCTTTGAAAAAGCTTTCTTAGGAAATAATTATGTTTCATTAATCTCATTTGCATTCATCCTTGGATTTGCTGTAAATATTGTTATGGTAGCATTAAAAAGATGAACAAACACAAATAGTTTAATGATAACAGGACATGTTATGATTCAACAATCAGCTGTTGTTACAACCATTTTATACATTATCTTATTCCAAGATATGCGTATCTTTACAGGTGCTTTATCGGCAGGTGAACAAGCAGGAATTATAATTATGTCAGGTATTTTCTTAGGAATTTACTGAGCAGTTGGTTCTGCATCAACTGTAAAAGGAACAAATGCTGTAACACAAAATGCAGGTTTTGCAGTTGGACACCAACAAATGCTTGCAATCGCTACAACATATAAATTAGGTAGATTTTTTGGTAAAAAAGAAGATTCAGCTGAAAACAAAAAACTTCCTTCATACCTTAAAATCTTTGAAGATAACATTTTCACACAAACAATTATTATCTTGCTATTATTCTTAGTATTATTTATTGTATTGTTATCTGTTAATCCGTTTAGTGTTATCGCTCCAGATCACATTAAATTTACCTCAAATTATGCAATATGAAACAATTCATTTGGTGGTGCTAACTTTGGATTAAATATCCTTGGTGGAGCATTGAAAATAGTTGCATCATTAGTTGCAATTATTACTGGTGTTAGAATGTTCATTACAGAACTACAACAATCATTCCATGGAATTAGCGAAAAAATAATTCCTGGTGCAGTTGTAGCTGTCGATGTAGCTGCAGTTTATGGATTTTCAATCAACTCTGTTACATTTGGATTTATTTCAGGGGTAATTGGGCAATTTATCGCAGTAGCAATTATTGGTGGCTTATCAGCAATTCCGAACCAAAAATTCTTTAATATTGCAATACCATTATTTATCACCTTATTCTTTAACTCGGGATCATTGGGTGTATATGCAAATGCATCAGGTGGATGAAGAGCCGCATTACTTCTTCCTGGAATCTTTGGTTTCTTGGAAATTGTAATTATTTCGATTGCGACAAGAGCAATTGATAATTCATACCAATCAATTATTACACAACACTCACAATTTGCTGATGGTATAGATAAAAGTGGTTTTGTTTCACCTGTTGCAAATGGTTATATTGGTATGGCAGACTGAAACTTATTCTTTGGTTTATTAATGTGAATTTCTTCATATAATTTCATCCTTGCCTGAATTTTAGTTATATTAGCAATAATTGGATTATTGGCATTAGGACAAATTGTAGATAATGGATCACAAACCAAAAAAACATTTTTACAAAAAATACTTAAGTTACAACCAAAATTAGTTAACAGCTAATTTACTAAGATTAGCCTTGTGCTAATCTTTTTTCAAAAAAACATCTTTTTATCTATGATATAGGTAAAAAACATATTATTATATTATTTAGGAGATACTTATGGAAACACTTAAAATTATCGCAGCATGTGGTAATGGAATGGGAACTAGCATGATAATTAAACTTAAAGTTCAAAAAATTATGAAAGAACTTGGAGTAAGCGCAACTGTTGATGCTTTATCAATGGGCCAATCAACAGGAATGACAAATTCTGTAGATATTATTATTTCATCAAAACATCTTTCAGAAATGTTTAATCACAACCAACGTGCAAAAATTGTTGGTGTTACAAATTTGATGGATGAAAACGAAATTAGAGAAGCTCTTAAAAAAGCACTAGGTTTATAATTATGGAAAAAATTAATTTATTAGAAATACTTAAAAAATATCAAACAGTTAATGTAGGTTTACATGCAAAAGACTGAAAAGAAGCAGTTTATTTATCAATTAAACCTTTAATTGATAAAAAGCTTGTTGAACCAAGATACTACGATGCTGTGATTGAAAGTACCTTAAAATATGGACCATATTATATTATTGCAAACCATCTTGCAATCCCTCATGCCCAAAGCGAAGCTGGAGTTTTACAAAATTCATTTTCATTAGTAACTTTAAAACAACCAGTTTACTTTGAAAATGACGAGCGTCCAGTTTCATTATTAGTTGCTTTAGCAGCAACATCAGCTGATGTTCATACATCAGAAGCATTACCACAAATTGTTAGAATTTTTGAACAAGATTCAAATATTGAAGCAATTATGAATGCAAAAAGTAATCAAGAAGTCATCGATATTATTAGCAAAATAGATGCACAAGCATAAAGGAAAATATGGCATTACCACTACTACAAATCGCATTAGATAACTTAACAATTAAAGAAGCAATCGAGTCAGCATCAAAAGCTGCAAAATACATAGATGTAATCGAAGTTGGAACTATTTTATTAGCTTCCGAAGGAAAAAAAGCTATTTCAGAAATCAAAAAAGCATTCCCAGATAAAATTATTGTCGCTGATGGAAAAATTGCTGATGCAGGAAGAGTATTTGCAAAAATGTTCTTCGAATTAGGCGCAGACTTTACAACTGCAATATGTGCTGCTGAAAATGCAACAATGGCTGATTTAGTTAAATATTCACAAACTTTCGATACTAAAAAAGAAATACAAGTTGAAATGACTACTAACTTCAGATGGGATCAAGTTGAGGCATGACAAGCATCAGGTGTTCCACAAATAGTCTGACACCGTGCCCGTGATGCTCAAGCCGCTGGAGTTAAATGAGGTCAAAAAGACATTGATACAGTCGCAAAACTTGCTAATATGGGGTTTAAAGTAACTGTTACAGGGGGTGTAACAGTTGAAGATATTAAACTCTTTAAAGGTATTCCAGTATACATTTTCATTGCTGGAAGATCGATTCGCGATGCTGAAGATCCACAGCAAGCAGCAAAGGAATTCAAAGATGAATTTAAAAAATACTGAAACTAAAACCCGTTTTTTAGGTATTTATGAAAAAGCAATCAATAATAAATTTGATTGAAGTCAAAAAATCGATATTGCCAAGGCAGCAGGATTTGATTTTATTGAATTCAGTGTCGATGAATCAGATTTTCGTCTTGAAAGATTAGATTGAAATAATACACAAATCAATGAATTAAGAAAACTTTTGATAGAAAAAGATTTTTACTTTAATTCAATGTGTTTGTCAGCACACCGTAAATTTCCTTTCGGATCACATGATTTAAAAATTCGTGAACATGCCTTGCTGATAATGGAAAAAGCATTAATTTTGGCTAAAAAACTTGGTATTCGAACTATTCAATTAGCTGCCTACGATGTTTATTATGAAGATTCGGATGAACAAACCAAGCAATGATTTATCGCAGGGATGAAAAAGGTTGCTAAACTTGCATCAAAATATTCTGTAACAGTTGCTTTTGAAACAATGGATACACCATTTGCAGGAACTATTTCAAAATGTTTAGCATTCTTAAAACAAATCGATGCACCTAATTTTTATATATATCCTGATTTAGGAAACTTAAATCAATTTACCAAAGATATAGAAAATGAAATCTTTTTGGGTGCAGATAAAATCGTTGGTTTTCATTTTAAAGACACCTTACCTAATAAATTCAAAGAAGTTCCATGAGGACAAGGAAGTGTTGATTTTGTACATTCATTAAAGCAGTTAACTAAAAACGACTTAAATGTTCCGATTTTAATTGAAATGTGATCAAAAAACCACCCAGATGAAACTGCTATAGAAAACATTGAATTGCTAAAACAAGCAAAAGCATTTTATCAAATGCAATGAAAGGAAGCAAATGGTGAATAAAGCCGAAATTCAAAAACTTAAACAAGAAGTTTATCAAGCTAATATGTTATTATATCAATATAAGCTCGCAATTCATACCTGAGGAAATGTTTCGGGAATAACAGAAGATCGCAAATATATGGTAATCAAGCCATCGGGTGTTTCATATGAAACTATGAGTGCCGATGATATGGTAGTGGTTGATATGGATAATAATGTAATAGATTCTAAACTTAATCCATCATCAGATACTCCTACTCATACTTTATTATATAAAGCAAATAAGAATATCAAAGGTATCGTTCACACCCATTCACCTTATGCTGTTGGTTTTGCACAAGCAGGTAAGGAAATTAAGTGTTTTGGAACTACTCATGCTGATAATTTTTATGGTTCCGTTCCTTGCACCCGAGAACTAACAGATGATGAAATAAATGGTGCATATGAGCATAATACAGGGTTAGTTATCATCGAACATTTCACTAAAAACAACATAAGTTTTGAATCTACTAGTGCGACCTTGGTTAAAGAGCATGGTCCATTTGTTTGATCGATTAAAAATCCAAAAGATGCAGTTAATTTAGCACTTACCTTGGAAGAAGTTGCTAAAATGGCATTACACACTTTAATTTTAGTTCCCGATAAAGGTCCTGCAAATCAGACTTTACAAAACAAGCATCACTTTCGCAAACATGGACCAAATGCATATTATGGACAAATTAAAAAATAGTGATTTTGAGTATTTGTTTTTTGATTTAGATGGAACCTTACTTGATTCACACAAAAATATTACACCACAATCATATCAAGGCATCCAGAGAATGCGAAGTCTTGGTAAAAAATACTCAGTTATCACAGGAAGACCACATTATTTAGCTAAAGAAGAGTTTTTTAATTTAGATTGCGATTATCCTGCAATTTGCTGCAATGGTTCACTTATTTACGATTTTCAAAATGATCAAATTGTTTATAAAAATCCTATAAATAAAGCATCTGCTAAGGCAGTTTTTGAAGCATTGATAGCATCAGGTGTAGTATTTTTGGTGTATACATGTAATCAAATTTATGGTTTTCATAAAAATGCAAGCAAACCAAGTTGATTTGCTTGATTAGAAGACACAATTGCTAAACGCAAAAAAGAAAATCAATTTGCATTCGACTATTATGATTTAAATCATCAAAATTCAAACTTTAACACAGATGAACATGATATTTTAAAGTTCTTAGTTATCAAGCGTGATAGTACAGCTGAAAATACTGATATTTCAGCGATGAAAATTTCAAAGATTGACAATGTATATATTATCAACTCGCAAGTACATGTTTATGATATTATGCCAATCAATAATTCTAAAGGAAAAAGTTTGCAGATTTTAGCAGATAAATATAACATCGATTTAAATAAAACATTGGTATTTGGTGATGAAGATAATGATGTTTCGATGTTTGAAGTTGCTAAATATTCAGTTGCAATGGGTCAAGCACGAGATGATGTTAAATCAAAAGCAACATTTATCACAAATTCACATGATGAACAAGGGATAGCAAACTTTTTAAATATGTTGGAATAAGAATGAAAGTTAAATATATAAAAATTAATCATATGGAAAACGGATACTGAGTTGTTCCTCCAATATGAAAAGTTTTGACACCAAAATCACGTAATTTTGTTATCAAACATGCTAAATCTTTAGAGGATATTATTAAATATAATCAATGAGAAAACACTAATATTATTTTTTCATTTAATTCTGATAAGGATTTTTATTTGTTTAATAAGCTAATGCGAATTCGTGGTTTTGACTTTCAATTACACCGCAATAAAGTTGAAAAGATGGATGAACAAGATTATATAGACTATCAAATCATTGAAAATCTTATCATTCGTTTTAACATAAAGACAATAAAAAATTTATATTATGGAAGAACTTTCTTTTTTACCAAGCAATACTTTGAAGACTTTTATCAAAAGAATGTTAAAGGTTTAAAAATATTATATGTTCAATGAACCAGATGAGGTTTTGAGGTTCTTTCAAATGTATAAGATATGCTTAGTGCAATTAATTTGTGCTAAGCATATTTTATTGATGCTTGCAGAATAAAGCAGTAGTTATAGCAGTCCAGGTTCTAGATTCAAGCTAGGTAACGAAAAGAACTAAGAAGCAAGATACAAAAAACACCCTCTCGGGTGTTTTAACCAATTTTCTTGTTCTTTAAATCTTCACGGAACTGTGCTTGTATATTGTATACCCTAAAGTTTCCTTGCTTGTTTTTTATATATTTTTCAAATTCTGGAGAGTCTATTTTTTTGATATGTTCGTAGATTTTACCCAATCTACCATTTTCGCTTCATCTAGATTCTTCTAGATCTCATAATTCATCAAAGATGCGTTCAATTTTATTATCTTTTGATATATGATAAGTATCCTTGAATGCTTGTTTTTTGTCTCTAATTTCTTTGCTTTTAATTGAATTAGCAAGACCTTCTGTTCCTTGCAGTTTAATTATCTCTGTATTAAGAAGTCTAAACATGGACACTTTTGTGGTACTAAAAATGTGTTTTGTTAAAAATTGAATTCT
>NZ_JBTHHH010000006.1:0-54380 GCF_054353815.1 Mycoplasma sp. AC1221
AGCTGACCATTACTAATAAATTGATAGGTTTAAAAGTAAATGTATTCAAGACATTTTAATGAATTATAATTACTATTCAGTTTTCAAAGGACTATGCCTAAGGGGCATTTTTTTAACTTGTGTAAGAACACAACCTAAAAAATATCAGTAAAAAGCAATAAATTGCCTATTTTTATAGTAAAATTTATGAATAAATAATTCATAATAAGAGAAATTGTGAGGTAAATTAAATATGGTTGTGGATAACTTGCTACACACACACACACACACACATCTACTATTAATATAGCTGTTAATTTTAATAGTAAGCTTTCGTATGGCGATTTAAGAATTCAAGCAGGACATATTTCTGAAAAACAAAAAGAGAAAACCCTGGAGAAGTTTCTTCAAGAAACATTTCGAAGGAATTTAAATTACTTGAATTCTAATGATATAAATCAGTATATTAATTATCTTAATGGAGTATTTAAGAATATAGATAATTATAACTTGGAAGTAATAAATCTTGATTTGCTATCAAGCAAAAAGAAGTTAGAAAAGGTTTTGTTAAATAATGATTGGAATGATTTAAAAACAGGTGGACCGTTGGTTTCAACTGTAGTTTTTATTGTAAAACTAAAGGATTCCTATATTAAAGAAAATAAGATTGACAGATTTAATAGCATTTGTCTTTTTACTAAATTAAAGAAACTGGAGAGTATTAAAGATTTATATTTTGAATTAAGTAGAATAGAGTTTTTGGACTTATCATTAGAAAAAGAATATCAAAATATTTCTAATCTTTGCATTCAGCTTATAAATATTAAATACGAAGAAAATTATTTTAGAATATACAATACTCTAAAAGAGAATCATAAAATAAGAAACATAATTCTTGAAAAAAGTAGTGAATTAATGTGAACAAAAAATACAAAAACTGAAAATGGATTAAAACTAAGGAATTCATTGGATTTTTTAATTTCTTTCCATATCTTTAATAAAGAAAGTGATAAAAAGACATACTCATATCCTGTTTTAAAATTCAAAGACAGAAGAGTTGATAATATAAATACATATCATAAGTATTGATGCTTGGTGAGCAGAGATAATAAAAAAGAAAAACTTGTTTCCGGTAAGAATATCAGTATATTTGCTGAAAATGATTATGATGATAAATATGAATTTACAAACAAAAACGAAAATGATGTTGATAAAACCGAGTATATAAAAAGTAAGTTAAATTCATTTATAAAATCATCAAATGAATCAATAAATATGCTTACACATCAGAATCAAAATCTGACAAATGAAATTAATGAAAAAGAAAAAGAGAAGAAACAATCTGAAAAACATAAACAAGATTTACAACAACAAATAAGCAATTTTAATAATAAAATTAATGAAGTATCAAATCAAATAAAAGAAATTAAAAAAATTAAAGAACAATCATGAGAAGATGATTATGATGTTGATAATTATAAAGATAAAATAAATTACTTAAATAATGAAAAATTATTACTAGAGCAGAAGATAAAAAAGATCGATGTAGAACTCAAAAATATAAGTGAAAATATAAGGATATCAAACACCAAATTATCTGATATACGAACTTTAATTAAATCAAATAAAGAAAGTATAGAAAAAGAAGAAAAAAAAGTAAAATATATTGAAAAACTAATAGCAGATAAGTTTTTTAAGATATATAAAATTATAGAGACTGAACTGAAGATAAAAAAAGACACAAAATCTGAGTCAATAGAGAATATAAATATAAAATCAATTAATGATTCTGAACACTCTCTATTAAATATAAAAGATCTTTTTAATAGCAATCATTATTATTTGTCGGATAAAGATGAAGGTTTAGTAATTAAATATAGAAGATTTTATAATTCGTTAAAAAACTTTAGTGATGGGATGTACAGAAATCCTTATTTAGCAAAATCAGTAGAAGAACCAAATTTCTTTCAGGTGAACATACCAGCAAATTTTAAAATAAACAGTCAGATAGCATTGAATTTAAATCAAAAACAAGAAGAATCAGTTAAAAAAGCACTAAATTCATCAAGTATTTCATACATTCAAGGACCGCCTGGGACTGGAAAAACACAGACTATTTGTGCAATTATAGAGCATGTAGTAAATGAAAATAAAAAGAACTGTTTAATAATGTCATCAACACATGAAGCAATTAATAATGCACTTGATCGCTTGTATGAAATTAATAAAAAGAATCCCAATTTTATATATTTTAAGTTATTAAGACGAGAAGATATAGATTACAGTAATCCTGAAATTCTAGAAAATGAAAAATTCAGCGATAAAGCGATGTTAAAGAATTTTACAAGTTCTTTATTCAATAATTTAATTACTGAAAAAAAGAATTTTCAACCTTTTTTAAATTGGTATAAAGATAATAAAGAAGAAAATTTACTAAAATATATTGATATAAAATTAAGTGTTGAATATTTAGAATCAAATAAAGACAAAGCACCAGATTTATATTTAAAAATAACTCAACACACAAAAGATGAAGTTATGAAAATAACTTTATCCCCTTATAAAGAAACTATAGATTATGACATATTGCACCAGATATTAGATTTTACAATCAAAACTAACCATGAATATAAAGGATTTGAAGAAAATAAATATTTTCAACAATTTAAAAATGTAGCAAGTAAATCACAAATTAGATTAGTCGAATTTTGAAATCTTGATGATATTCTAAAGAAAACACAAACTCAAATCCAGGATAAATGAAGTATATATTTTGATAAAATGAAAAATTATTATGCTGATAAATCAAACAACAGTATTGATGATATTAAAAATTTTGCTAGGAAAGCATTTGATGCAGATTTAATCAATGTTATAGGAATGACTACATCAGCCAGACAAGAAATATCGATTTTTAATGATAGCGATAATTCTAAAAGGTTATTTATAGATTATCCTATATATTTTCAAATTCTTGATGAAGTATCAAAATCAACAACATTAGAAGTGATTAATAGTATTTTAATGGCTAATAAGGTAGCATTAGTTGGAGATTATCGGCAACTGCCACCTAATGTTGAATTAACTGAAAACCTAAATGACAAAAAACTTAATCAATATGGAGAATCAGATAAAGGAATTTTGGATAATTGATGAAATTGGTTGAAACTTCAAAATAGCTCAAAATGACCAGCAACAGAAGAGTTTTGAAATAATCTTAAAAAGGAACTGGAATTTCCTTTCTTTAAAGAACATGCATTGCAAATAAAAAGAAGATATAATAATCATTCACCATATTCATTTTTAAAAACTCAACACCGTTTTGCTACCGAGATAATGAATATAGTTAACTTTGTTTATGATCATAATGAAAAACTCGAGATGCCGAGCATTTATCAAAGTCACGAATTTATTAATTATAATTTAAAAACGAATCAGAATAATAATTTTAATCATCATTTTAACATAGTTGATTCCACACATTATTCGACAGATTTTATGAAATTTCTTTCTTTAAATTCAGAACATTCAGAAAAAAACAAAATAATTAATGCTCTTAGCAATCTTTCTTACACTGCTGATCAAAAATCTTCTATGTTTAAAAACAAAGAATACAACGGAAGAATCAATGAATATAATGCATATATTATTATAAAAATACTTCATAATTTATTTAAAAATAACAATATAAACTCCAACCAAATTGGTGTAATCTGTATGAACCGTGATCAGAGTAATGTTGTTAGAAGCTTCATCAAAGAATACTCGCATATAAAGGCACTAAAAAATATCAAAGTAGATACAGTAGATAACTTTCAAGGTCGCGAAAAAGATATTGTTATAGTAGATTTAATCAGAGCACAAAATAGTTTCGATGAGAACGGTTTCGTTAGTCTTAATACCAGAAATTATGATTTTTATAAAAAAATAGAACGTTTAAATGTTGCAGTTTCGCGCGCAAAGGATAAATTAATTTTAGTTGGTGCATTCCGAAAACCTCTTAATGATATTGTTTCAGAAATAGATCTACCTACAGGAAGTAAATTCGAAAGCATTATCAGAAAATGATATGATGAAGCATCAAGCAAAGGAGCAATTGTTAATTATGATGAAGAACAATTCAATGAAGATTAAGATTAATGTTCCATATTTAGAATTAAAAATATTTAAAAAATACAGAAAACTCATTGATATGGATGAACTAAGTGCGATTTTTGTAGGAATTATTAAGTATTTAGAAAACCCAGACTTTCGAAGTAATTACGAAATTAAATCTACTGATTTATTTAAAGATGTTATTACAAAAGTATTAAATATTTGACAAAGATCATTTGTTTTAATAGAAGAAAAAATAGATAATTTATTTATAAATAATGTTTTATATACACTCACTAATGAATATAATAAAGGAGATTGAAAGAATTTGAGATTTCATTCTATTAAGATAAATAAAAAAATATTAGAATATTTTGATAATGATGAGTATAAAACACTTGAAGAACAAGAAAAGATAGTAAAAAATATAATTTATGTTAATTTAATAAATAAAGAACGCAGAATAGCTGTAAAGAAAATAGATATTAATTGAAAACCTAACTTTTCTGATTCAAATGATTTAAATAACATAATTAAACTGCGCGAAAATATAAAAACAAACGATGATAATGTTTCGCAATGGAAAGAATATAAATCAGGTGGATATGATGATAATAAGGATTATGTCTTTATTTCACATCAATTAGAGAAAGTTAATGTTCTTATAGAAGAAAATTGTGAATTTGAAGTAGATAATAACAAAATTAAATGAAACAAGACAAATTTTATATATTCATATAATCAATATATTCCTTCATTTTCATATATACTTAGACAAAAACTTCAAGAAAAATTTAATGAAGTTTTTGATGGGAGTGATTTTCAAGGGAATTTTTATCAAAAGGATAAAGAAGATCTAAAATATTCATTAGAAGAAAATCAAAACTTGATAGATAAATGTAATGAACAAAAGAGTTGAATCTGACCCATTTCAATTAAAATTATATATGCTGAAAATAAGCATTGACAAGTCTTTAAAGCACCAATAAAACTGCAATATTACCTTAATAACAATTTGGGAAATCCAAAAACTGACTTTGTTAATACCTATCAGTTATATAAAGAAGAAATAGATTTAAAACATTGGATTAAAAGTGAGTTTTCAAAAGAAAACACACAGGATATAAATCATCAGATAAAAGATGCTAAGGTTCTGGAATATGTTATGGAAATTATTGATTATAATTTCACAGTTAATTATTTTTATAATTTCTTTGTTAAAAATAAAGAACAAATATTAAATCATAAAATAACAGATATAAATAAATTAATGTATTTATACACAGAAAAATTAATTGAATATGATGAATTAATTAAATATTTAAAGAAGCAAAAAAATAACATTTATAAGAATATAGATAACGGTGAATTTATAAAATTAGTATCATCAAAATATAAATATGATATAACAAATTCAACATTGCTAAACATTTTCTATGAGACATTTCCTTGGTTTTATGATAATGGCGAAGTGTATTTTGACAACTGAATACCTGAAATAAATATTAAAAAAGCATTTGAGATTCTTAATTTATTGCTACTAAAATACAAATCAATGACAAAGAGCGAATTAGAATCACAATTAAATAAATTAACTGCAATAAATTACAGTCCTTTAAAAAGTCCATATATATCAAATAATATAAATAAAATTAAAATTTATCTAAAAGATGCTCCAACAATGTCTGAAGAAACATTTTTAGGCAGAACAGCAAAACTAAGACAAAGTTTAGAAACCTTAGTAAATTCAACAAAAAATGTTTCTAAATTATTAAAAGAAAAAGGATATCCTAATTTTTCCAAAACATATGAATGAACTTCTGAGCAAATACATAACAAAGAAAAAGAAAATTTTAGTTTTAATTTAACAAAAGAGAAGCAATTGTTAAGATTTGAATCAGAATTTGATAACAGTAAAAAAGGAGAAAAATAATGTCACATGCTGCAGTAATTACTCATAGCATCTGCATTGATGCAGAAAAACAAGAGTTAAATAAAATTAATGATGAAGTTACAGAACTTTATAACAATGCTTCATCTGAATTATTTCAAGAACAATGTAAAGAAATTTTAGAATCAGTAGCTGCATGTTTAAATACGCTCGAGTCGTTTTCCGAGACAAGACAAATATATGAAAATCAAGTTACTGCTAGAGAAACAGAATTTCAATACCAAAAACACAGAATTTTTAAACAACTAGAAAATCTTAAATTAAATTTAAACTATATCGATGATATTTTTGCTCAAATTAAACAAGATGAAAGTGAAATAAATCGACTAATTTTAAAAGAAGGTTATATTGCAAACATCGCTATAGAAGAACTAAAAGAAACTGGTACAGTTATTACAACGAATGCACTGCAAGCCAAAATTTCTCAGATAAGAAATAAAGAGATTACTAAGCAAACATTGGATAAAACTAAAAGACATATTGAGAACTTAATTGATGAATCTACATTAGATATAAAGATAAAATTCAAATTACTTGATGAGCTAGATACAAAGACTTCTCCGCAAGAAATAAGTGATTTATTAGCAGTAATACAAGAGTTAAATTATCGTAATAATTTAACCCAAAGAAAAATAAATACCTATAAAGAAGTTTTAAAAGAAAACGGGTATCATTTAAAAGGTACACCAGATGTTATTACAATTACTGATGACAAAGGTGAATTGCGAGTTTCATTTGCATATGTTCTAAATTTTAAAAATAATAAAGATAATAGATTTAAAATTATTTTCAATCTAGATGACAGTGTACAATATGATATAGGGGATTATGAGAAACATATGTGTGTTACATTATCAGAAAAGATTCAGCAAGCAGTCTCTAAAAAAGGATATTTATACAAAGATATTAAAATACTTCGTAATATTATCAATGCAAAACCATTATTAAAAGCAATGCAGCAAACCATAAAATCTGGAGTAAAATAATGTATAATTCTTTAAAGAAATTAGCAATTAAACTGCAAGAAAAGAATCTTGTAGTTATCTCAGGTAATGTATATGATACATATTATTATAAAGATGAACATGATAATAAAAAAGAACATAATTTAGATCAACATATAATTAATTTGTTTGAATCGTTAGGTTATCTAAGGATAACTAAATTTAGTCCTGGATATGGTGAATTCCAATTATATCCAGAAGTTATCACTTCTGAATATGAAACAGATGAAGAAGAAAACAGTATCGATTTGTTGACATATATGAGAAGATTGCTTGAAAGCATTGTTGAATTTAACAAGAACAAAGTTTCTAAAAAAGCGAATCCAAATGTATATATTATTGATTTTTCAGATATATTAATTTCTAATACAGCAACGAATTCGCCTGAGTTAATTGAAGTTATTAGTGGAATATTATCAGTTATTTTAACTAACATTAAATCTGAAAAACTGATTAATAATGCAGATATTAATAAACAAAATAAAGTGATTTTTATAGCAAAAAATGAGCAAAATATCTTTAGTGAATTAGTTAAGGATAATCCTGAGACTGCAGTAGTTCACATCAATAAACCAAATCAATACGAGCGATCATATATAATAGAAAATACATCTGAAAATTTCATTGTTTCTGATGTAAGTAAATTACAAGAAATAAAAAGCAAAGAGCACTCGCAGGCAGTAGGATTAACATCACAAAAAACATGCCGTGAAATAATGCAAATTGGTCGAGTTTGATGAACAGGAAGTAATAAATTCACATATACTGAAAAATATAACCTTATTCATTATAATAAAAAAGAATCAGAGTGACAGAAAATTAATCCTGTAAACCTCAAAAACTTTGAAATTGAGATAAGAAAAAGAGTATTAGGTCAAGATGGAGCAATTGCTAAAATAAAGCAAACATTAATTTCATCATTTATTGGTTTAAATGGTATCTTGCAATCGCAAAAGTTATCCAAACCAAAAGGAATTTTATTTTTTGCCGGACCCACAGGGACAGGTAAAACCGAAATATCAAAAGCATTAGCAGAATTTGTTTTTCACGATGAAAATAAATTGCTTCGTTTTGATATGTCAGAATATAATCATGAACATTCTGATCAAAGATTAATTGGTGCTCCACCAGGATATGTAGGATATGATTCAGGTGGAGAGTTAACTAATAAAGTGAAGGAAAATCCATTTTCTATTTTACTTTTCGATGAAATTGAAAAAGCACACCCGAAAATACTAGATAAATTCTTACAAATCTTAGAAGATGGTAGATTGACATCTTCTAAGGGAGAGTTAATAGACTTCTCGGAAACTTTTATTATTTTTACGTCCAACATTGGTGCAAATAAAGTATCTCCAGATGATTCAGTTATAAATGTTGAAAAGAATTTTAGAAAAGAAGTTGTAAATTATTTTAATAATCAACTACAAAGACCAGAATTATTAAATCGTATCGGCCATAGAAATATCATAGCATTTAACTTTATAACTGATGATAATATCATAAAACAAATAATTAAAATTAACCTTGTTAAACTACAAAAACAATTGAAGTCATTATATGAGTTAGAAATGAGAATAGCAGACTATGAAAATGTAATAAATGGTTTGTTAACCAAAACAAAAACAAAAATTGATAAAAAATTAGGGGCACGTGGAATTATTACAGGTTTAGATGAAATTTTAATTGATAAAGTTAGCGATTTTATTTTTGAAAACTTTACAAACATTCGAACAAGCAAACAAACAACATTAAATATAGAGTATAAAGAAGGTGAAATCTTTTTAAATTTGGAATAAATTTATTTTTTAACTGTGTCACAGTTAAAAAAGTTTTTAATATTTTATTAATTTGACTAATTGAGCAACTTTAGAAGTTATTTTATGATCAAAAGTATTAATATTATATTTGAGATGTTTAAGAACTTTTATATTATTGAAATTACCAAATCTGCTAATATGTACCAAAACTTTATATATATCTTGCTTTAGAATTTTTAAAAAATATTCTGCTTCTTTTTTATCATCAAATTGATAAAAACCCACAGATTGTGTAACATTAAAATTTGTAGTTATAAAAGGAAGGAAATAAGTAGAAAGCGGAACTATAATAAGATATTTATCAAAGATATCTTGTTTAATTTTTGCATATCTTATTTGTTTAATAGTATGAATTGTCGGATATTTAAATTCTTGATCTTGGTTATCACTAAGAAATATACTTTTAGTAAAGTTGTGTAAATCACAGCGATATTTAAATCCTGTAGGGTCATTATTGATTAATAATTGAACTAAATCTAATGTTTCTTGTGATATGTATAAAGGTATAAATGGTAAACTTGGATAAATTACTACATTTTCTTGAATGTCTTTTTTAAGAAAACTATTATATATGGTGGTTTTATGATCAAAAATACCTTTTTGTCATACAAAAACACAAAAAGAAGAACCGACTTTATTAAAATATCTTTTTACATCATTGTCAATCACAATAAAACTCCCATTTTTAAGAAGTTTTTTCAATGTAGTATTATGGTTGTTGAAAGACATTCAATTGTTCGGAGTTATAAAACATAAATATCCATTATCCTTTAATAAATCAATAGAATATTCAATAAATTTATTTGATAAACTTCTATTTTTGTTTCCACCACCTGAATATGGTGGATTTGCTAATATTAAATCATATTTTATATTAAATTCATCATTTAAATCAAAAGCATCACCACATCTTAGATGTGGTGGATTCAATAATTCCTTGCAATTATCAACTCTTAACTCGCTTATTTCATTAAAATAAATATTATTAAGTTGTGTTTTTGTAGCACAATATGCACCAAAATTACCATTTCCAGAGCACGGATCAAGAATTTTTAAGTCTTTCCTGCTTCATAACTCATTTGGGATATAATTTATCATTTTTTCAACACATTCCATTGGAGTACATATATCATCCCGAGATTTCATATGATTTTGATCTTCATTTAGTTTATTTAAGAACTCTTTTATTTTCTGGTATTCAAATTGATTGTTTACCTCTGTATTATTAATATTATTTTTTTTCATACTATTTCTTTCTAGTCATTTTGGATTGAATATTTGCTATTGGTTTTTGATGAAATTGATTTAAATATATGTTTAATAACCTATCTTCTACGAAAATGCTTGCAGGATAAGCAACAAAAGCGAATTCACCATAATATTCTACTTGCAGTGGTTTTTGAGGTTGATATAGATATAATTTGAATTCTAACCTTGTGCTTACAAAGGATTGTAAAATCTTTATATTAGTTGTAGATGCAGTTCTTCAGTTAACAACAGTACCACAATTATAAGATTGCAATCTATATATAAATGGTGTTCTAGTTTGACCAAACTTAATAATATATTCATTATTATCTATATATGCTGTTATCATATAAACAACACCCACTTCGTTTTCGAAAATTTCTTTTGCTTTTTCATTATGAAAATCAAAAGCTACTATTTTTTCATTATATCGTTTGTCATCCTTAATTATTAACGGTTTTGCTTTTAATTTACAAATAAATTGAAAATCTTTAATTCCTTCAAACTTGAAATCTGACAATTTAGGTTGAGTTATGACATCTTGATATAAAAACGGGGTGTCATTTTTGTTTTTCAAAGAAAACAAATTTTTCAATGCATTTATATAATCAACACCAATTTTTGATTCATATGTTGATTCATCTATTTTATTACAAAGTTGTTTTAGTTGCTCAATATCTCTCATTCATTATCCTTATATATAATATTCTATTATAAATTTTTAAAATAACTGATAAAAATTTTGGTTGTGAATTACCTTGTGACTAAAAATAAATTACAATATTAAACGAGACAAACATAAAGAATTCAGGAAGTTTTACATCCAATATGATAAAATTTTAATAAAAGGAAATAAAATGCAAATTAATAAAATTTACCACCTAGACTGTATCAATTTGTTCAAGCAAATGAAACAAAATCATATTAGTGTTGACTGCATTATTGCAGATCCACCTTATAATATAAGTCGTAAAAATAATTTTCATACTATTAATCGACAAGGAATTGACTTTGGTAATTGAGATAAAGATTTTGATCAAACTACCTGAATTAAAGAAGTTAAAGTGCTTTTAAAACCTGGTGGTAGTATTTTGATATTTAATGATTGAAAAAACCTTGGAGCAATTGCTGAAGCACTAAATCAAAGCGGTTTAATTGTTAAGGATTTAATTCGTTGAATTAAACCTAATCCGATGCCCCGAAATATTAATAGAAGGTATATAACAGACTTTGAATTTATTATTTGAGCCGTTAAACCTGGAAAAAAATGAATTTTTAATTTTGATAATAACAAAGATTATCCATATAAAAAACCTGAATATAATTTTGCAGTTGAAAATTCTAAAACCGTAAGGATTCATCCGACTCAAAAACCAGAAAAACTAATTATGGAATTAATTAAAACACATACGAATAAAGGTGATTTGATTCTTGATCCTTTTATGGGTAGTGGAAGCACAGCAATAGCAGCAATAAAATTAGGAAGAAATTTTATTGGTAGTGAAATAAGCGATGACTATTTTAAAAAATCACAGAAAAGAATATTAAAAAATGCAAAATAAACATATACGTTCTCCGCTTAATCATTTAGGTAATAAATATCGTATTTTAGACATTATTTTTACTAATTTACCTAGTATGCAGGCAAGTACGAAATTTGTTGATGTTTTTGGTGGTAGTTTTAATGTTGGTATAAATAGCCCATTTAAAAATGTTATTTATAATGAATATGATAAAGCACTTTTTGAAATATTAACATCTTTTTTATATACAGAATTTGACATAATAGATAAAAAAATCAACGAAAAACTAGAAGAATATCAACTAAGTTATAAAAAAAATTATAAAGAAAATAAAGAGAAGTATTTAGTTATAAGAAATGACTATAATGAAACTAAGGATATAATATTATTAATAATATTAGTATTTTTTAGTTTTAATTCAGAATTGCGCTTCAATAAAAAAGGTTTTTTTAATGTTCCAATAGGAAAAAGTGGTTATACCAAATATAGAAGAAGTAATTTAATAAAATTTATAGAATTATCCAAAACTAAATTAATTCAAACATATAATTTAGATTTTGAAGATTTAGTGCTTGATTTAATTTCAAAGTATAAAACAGATCAAATTATATTTTATTTTGATCCCCCATACCTTATTTCAAATGCTACATATAATAATAATTGAAGCATTGATGATGAAAAAAGGTTGATAAAAATCTTGCAAAAATTAAATGATAAAAAATATAAATTTATTTTATCTAACTTTATAAAAAATGGAGATGTTGAAAATAATATATTAAAAGAATTTTTAGAAAAAAATAAAAATTTTGTTATAAAAGAAGTTCCCACAAATTATAAAAGTAGCAATTATCAAAGAACCTCAAAAAATACAACGGAGATATTAGTAAAAAATTATGAAGCATAATGTCAAATTATGAAAGATAGGTGATACATCCTGGAGAAAAAATAATCAAATTGCTTTGTATAATTTTGTCATAGATTATATATATAAACAAAATATAATTTCTGATTTATTAGGCGAATATCAAAACTTTTGAAATGTTTGTGTAAAAGAAGGATTTAAACAAAAAAATACAAGTTATTTAGAAAAAGATATAAATTTACTGTTTAAGACTTTAAGAAACTTTAGCTTAATAAAAAAGAATGAAAAAAAAGAAAAAAATATAACACTTTTGAAAAATCGGGATGGTAGTTTTTTTTACAATATTCTTAGGGGAGCTAATGAAGATAGCGAAATTTTTAGATTATTAGATTTATTTGGACAATATTTTGGTATTTCATCAGACACCTTTATTTGAATCTGCTTATTTTTAAAATTTAATACAAAGGATATAAATGATAAATTTCAAAGTAAATACCCATTTCAAGAACTCTTTACTTCATTATGCAAAGAAAAATTTATGTCTAAATATGACTTAATAAATTTACATTTTGCTATTGAAGAACATCAAAGTGAAAAATGAAAGGAATTTAATTTTAGAAAGAAGATAAAAAATTGAAAATTTTATAATATTTTAAGTGAAAAAATTAAAGATAAAAATTATGATAAAGAATGAGAAATTAATTTTGAGAGAATTTTTTCATTAAAAAACTCAGAAAAAATTATAAAAATTTTAACTTTAATAGTAAAAAAAAGATTGCATCTTGAATGAAAAGTTCAAAATCAAAAACAAATTATTGATTTTTTTAAGAATATACCTTTTAATGAATTTAATGAACAAGTTAGTTATTATTCTGATATATTAACAGCAAAGGAAGAATATTTAAACCTAACTTTATATTGATTAAAAAACCTTGAAATTTTTACAATAGATTATAATGATAACGAAAAATATTTAACTTTTAGAAATGATGAGATAAGAAATTTTTTTAAATTTCTTATTCTTGAAGATAAACAAATACTTTTAAATAATTTGACTACAACATCGCTAGAAAACTTTGTTGAACAAATTTTAAAAATATTTAAAAACTATATTAATCAAACAAATATTCAAAAATATCAAAAAGCACTTATACCACCTTTTGATTTAGAAGAAGTAGTTAGCTTTATTAAAAATGGTATAAATATAAATACTTATCTACATAAGATAAAATTAGACCAATCTAAAGAAAAATGAGAACATTTAAATGGTATTTCTCGAGCAATTTTAACTGAATATTTTATTAATTTATATGTTTGATATATAACAAAAGAAAAATATTGATATGTTAATTTTCCAGAATTTCAAGACTTTGCTAACACATTACTAGATTATAATCTATATCCTAAAATGACAGCACCTGGTGGACAACCAGATGCATCTTTTGTTTCAAAAGAACTAAATATTATTGTAGAAACTACAATTTTAAATAACAAAAGTCAATTAATAAAAAATGAAATTGAACCTAATAAACGACATGCATTTGAAATATGGAAAAATAATAAAGTTAAAACAATAGTATTATTATTTAGCGAAACAATTTTCAAGAGTTTTTTGCAATATTTATATTTTGCTTTCGATGAAAGCAAAGATTTAATAAAAGAAAATAATACAAATTTATGGGTAAATACATCCAAAATGATTACTATAAAACCAATATTAATTCAAGAATATTTTCAAAACGTTAATAATTTCACTGACCATATAATAGAACTTTTAGAAAATATAGAAAAAACTAATAATCTTATTAAAGAACAAATTGTTAATAATGATAATTTTAATGATGATAATGTAACAGAATTAATGTTTATAGAAGCAATTACAAAATAAGGAGAAAAATGTTAAATATTGTTTTATACCAACCGGAAATATGTCCTAATACAGGAAATATTATCAGAACTTGTTATGCTATCGGGGCTAAATTGCATATTATTAAGCCGATATCCTTTGATTTGCACCCAAAATGACTCAGACGTTATGGTGCTGGTAGAATGCTTTCTGATATACCTCATGAAGTTCATTTTAGCTATAAAGATTTTGCTAAAAAATACACAGATAAAAAAATTTTTTATGTAACTAGATATGGTTTAAAAAGTTATACAGACATTGATTATAAAAGAGTTTATGATGAAGAAAATGAAGTTTGATTAATGTTTGGAAGAGAATCGACAGGCATTGATAAACATATTTTAGCATCCCATTTAGATGACTGCATACGTATTCCGATGGTTTCAGCAATGCGTTCGATAAATTTAGCAAATAGTGTTTGTATTTTAGGTTTTGAAGTAATGCGACAACTTAATTTTCAAAATTTATCAAGATACGAAGTAGAAAAGGGAAAGGATTTTTTATTACAATTTCAAGATGTTAACAAGTAGGGCAAACGAGAAAATCAAGTTCTTAAAGAAATTACAGTTAAAAAAGTATCGTGAGAAAGAACAGAAATTTCTTATATATGGACAACATTTAATAGAAGAAGCATTAAAAAAAGATATAGTAATTGAAATATTTGAAACACCATCACAACAACTTTATCCCAAATCTACATTAATATCCGAATCCTTAATAGAATATTTATCAGAAACAAAATCCCCATCAAAATGCCTTGCATTATGTGATAAAAGTAAACTTAAAAATCAAAGATCAAATAAAATAGTGGCATTAAATAACTTACAAGACCCTGGAAATGTAGGAACAATAATAAGACTCGCTAAGTCATTTGATTTTGATACAGTTATTGTTGAAAATCTAGATGTATATTCGGATAAAGTAATTCGTTCAAGTCAGGGTGCAATATTTGATGTTAATGTTATCACTACAAATAATTTGTATCAATATTTAATAAGCATAAAAAATAACTTTTTTATCTATACTACAGCATTAAATAACAAAGCAGTGTCACTAAATAATGTTAATTTTAGAGAGAAAAACATTATAATAGTTTTTGGTAACGAAGGGCAAGGTATTTCAAATGAAATTCTGAAATTATCAAATCACAATATTTATATACCGATTTCTTTTGAAAGTTTAAATGTTGCAACTGCAGCAGCAATAATAATGAATAAAGTAAGGAACGGATAATGAAAATAAATGATATATTAAAAAAAATTTATGAAAAAATTGATGGTTCAACCGTAAATATCACCTTAGAAGGATATAGTCCTGAACAAGTAAATAAAATTTTTTCAGAAATTATTGACGAACTATTAATTGCAAGTAGTAAAATAGAGCAAAAAGATCAAGAAATAAATACATTAAATGATGAAATAAAAAAACTACAAAAGCAATTAAGCGAAAGTGATTATGAAAAGAATAGACTAACAAATAAGCTGAGTTTATATAAAAAGGACGAAAATGATCGAAAATAAAAATGAATTTGAACAACTAATCCAATGATATCCTGGACATATGGCAAAGGGTTTTAGACAAATAAAAGAAAATTCAAAATTGGTAGATATATTTATTGTTGTTTTAGATGCAAGATGTCCAATAAGTTCATATAATGAAGATTTTGATCAAATTTCACCACAAAAACCAAGACTTTTTATTATCACAAAAAGCGACTTAATGGATGTAAGCAAAAAACAACAAATACAAAAAAGATTTGCTAATGAACAACTTTTATGACTTGATTTGAGGAATAAGAGATCAAAAAATATAATTTTAAATAAACTAAAACTGATGAACAAGGAACGGATGGCAAAAGATAAAACCAAAGGAATTATTCAAACAAAAATTAAGTCTTTTGTTGTGGGAATACCTAATTGTGGAAAGAGTACATTGATTAATTTAGTTTCATCAAAAGCGACATTAAAAGTTGCTAATTTCCCCGGAGTTACCAGAGAACAAAAATGAGTAGTAAATAATGAATTTTTGTTTTTAGATACACCAGGGATATTATTACCAAGGTTTAATGATCAAGAAACAGCTGTTAAATTACTCACTATAGGTTCAATAAAATTAGAAAATTTCCCCATAGCGAGCGTTGCTAACAAAATATGAGCACTATTATCTAAATATTATCCACAAAAATTAATCGAAATAGGTATGCAACCACAAGAAGATGTTAGCAAAATTTATAATCTGTTTTATGATTATGCTCAAAAATTTAATATCTATAAAGAAAAAGGTAAAATTGATTTACTAAAAGCACAAAATCATTTTGTACAATGGGTAAAAAAATTAAAAGGTGTTACATTTGATTAATTTTGTCAAAGAATCATATTTTATAAAAAAATCTGAATTTATAGGATATGTATTTTCGATAAAATCTAAAAGACAAATACCAGAATATTTAGATTTTGTTAAAAACCAACACAAAAAAGCTCGTCATACAGTATATGCTTATATAACTTCGCAAAACGGTGTTCAATCAGCAGGTTATAACGATGATGGAGAACCAAAAAATACTGCTGGAAAACCTATTTATCAACTGTTACAGCTTATGAAGCTTGAAAATATTTTAGTTGTCGTTGTAAGATATTTTGGTGGAATAAAATTAGGTGCAGGTGGTTTAATTCGTGCATATAGACAAGCAAGCTTATTAGCAATAGATAAATTTAAGGAGAAAAATGATTAAATTAACCAAACAAAGAGATGAATCATTATTATTAAAACCAGCATTCGAAGGGATGGATTTTCCTGATTATGTAGGCAAAAAAGAGTTTTATGTAACTAACAATCATGTCACAAAAGAAGCATATGTATATATTAAAAAAGAAGATCAAAATATTTTTTCTCTAAAAGAGTGAATTAAAAACTTTGCAAGTGATTTAAATTTTGATTATCAAATTGATTTAGTAGCATTTGCATCTCTTTTTAACAAAGAACAGTTACTTCGTTTATTTGTTTTTGGGATATATTTTGCAAAAGCAAAATTATTCCAAAAACACTATGAGCAAGAAGAAAAAGTTGAAAAAAACATCGTGATTTTAGATGTAGATTTAGATGAGAAAACATTTGAAATATTTAATAACTTCAAAATAGTTGCTAAAGCAGTTTCAGATGTCCGAAATCTACAAATTACACCAGAAAACTTCCTAAATTCTGAACAATTAGCCGCACATATTGCAAGTGACTTTAGCGGAATAGAAAATTTAGAAGTCAAAATTTTAACTAAAAAAGAAATACAAGAACTAAATATGGGACTTATTTTATCCGTAAATCAAGGAAGCACCCACGAACCAAGAGTTGTTATTGTTAAATATTTAGCAAATCCAGAAAGCCGGGAAATCACATCTGTTGTAGGTAAAGGAATCACATTTGATACAGGTGGAGTTAATACAAAAGGATATCATATGAATGGAATGAAATATGATATGTCAGGTTCTGTTATAGCGGCATATGCTGTTAAAGCACTCGCTCAATTGAAAGCTAAAGTTAATGCATATGCTGTTATGTGTATTACAGACAACAGACTTGATGGTGATGCATCTCTACCAGAAAATGTTTATCAATCGATGTCTGGTAAATGGGTTGAAGTTGTAGACACTGATGCAGAAGGTCGTTTAGTGCTTGCTGATGGGATTTTTTATGCAGCTGAAAAATTAAATTCTACTACTGTTATCGATGTAGCAACATTAACCGGAACAATTTTAACAGCATTATCAAATGTTTATACAGGGATATGATCTACATGTGATAAAAAATGAGATGTATTTAGTGAATCAGCAAAAATAGCACAAGAAAAAGTATGAAGAATGCCGTTTCATAAAGACTTTGATAAAGGAAATAAAGGTTCAAAAGTTGCTGATCTAGCAAATTGATCAAGCAAGGTTCGTTCTGATTCAAATCAAGCTGCATTATTTCTAAAAGAGTTTACAAAAGGAGTGGATTTTATTCATTGTGATGTTGCTGGAACAGCAGATAAAAATGGTATTCCACAAGGAGAATTGGTAGCAACATTGGTTGAAGCAATATTAAGGTTGCAGAAGTAGGAAATTTTGGTTGATAATTCACATGGATATAAAAGTGAATCGTTAATTGTTGAATTAATAAACGGTAAGAGAATAAAAGAGCTTAGTATTGTATTTAAACACTTTATAGATGATATTTGTTTGGATAATAATTTAAAATGCGATTCAAATACAAAGGTTTTTGCTAGTCTCGCTGAAAAAGAAAAAGACAATCAATCGGGTAAAAAAGTAAATACAAAAACTGATATATTTATATATATTGATAGCAGAAAATTTTCTATAAGCACAAAAATAGGTTCGGGCAATAGTGTACATCAAGAATCAGTTGATAGTTTTGTGAAATGAATCCAAACATCTTCTTTAAAAATTATTTCAGGTTTTTCTGTTAATGACATTAAATTGTTAATATGAGGTGATGGAACATTGGATGGTTCATCAAAGATTGAATATGACTCACACGGAAATGTTAAGGGAAGATTCACAACAAAGGAATTTAAGAAATTATTCCCTGAAAAACATCTGTTTATATGCAAGTTTTTCAACAATAATAAATCAACGCTCATAAATAGAGCATTATTTACAGGGAAGACAAACACACAGGTAGATTATGTATATCATGGTAATTTTATGTCAGGTTATTGAGCAAGTAGAGATGACATTTTAAAATACAATCTTAATAATCCATTATATACAAGTACATTTAATATAGGCCGTTTATCTTTTCAAACCTATAATGCTGATAAGAAAGGAACAATATCCGGGTCAAAAAAGAGAGGACAAATACAATTTAAGTATTCAACGATGCTTTCTGATATACAGGACATTATGTTGCAGCGAAAAAACAGTATTGGAAAACTTGGTGGTGATATAGAAGAATTTAATTTTGTAAAATATATGAATCATCAAAAAGAAAATTCCTATTGAAAAATTCTTAGATTTCATCTGAATCTTCGTGATGATAAGGAATATTATATTATTAATATCCTAGAGAATAAGTACTCAAATTTAGAGAACAAAAAAGTAAAATGTAAGAGTGATTGCTATATTATAGAAACCCAAAAAACATTAGATAGAGACTTTTTGTTATTAAATCAATATATCTTGACCGAAAAGAATCTCAAATATGTAAGTGATTATAAAATAGTCCAAAATTCTGGTATATCAATTAAGAAGAAAACATCTAAAAATTTTACATATTCAAAATTAAGTATCAAGACTTTTATAAAAACATTTTCCGATTATATTGAAAATGCTACTTTTTATGCAACTATACTTCTACTTTACACAACCGAAAAAGAAAAACAAAGAAACAGTAAAATTTTAAACGATCTAATAGTTGATAGAACAGAATTTGATTTGTTTATATTGAAAAGATATAATATTAAAAGTATAAACGATGTGAATCAGTTAGTTAAGTTAAAAAATGAAGCAAAGAAAGAAATTAATAACATTATCTTGAATAATAAAAAAATATATGATGGAATTTTTTATGGTAAGGGATGATTCGAGGAACCTTTTTGTAGTAGTTTCACATTTATAGATAGTAAGTTGCTACCTATAGATATTTATCCATACAGAATAGATAATGGTTCAGGAAGAAGTAGAGGGATTTACACAATAATATTTAGACCCCATTAACTTATTTATTTGTCTTATCTATAAATAAGTTTTTTTGAATATTTCTTTGCAAAGTTAAGATTAAATTTCTAGCTATTAATTCAACTACGGGAATTACAATAGAATTCCCAATTTGCATATAACTTCTATTATAGTTTTCTCGTATTATATAACCATCAGGAAAACCCATTAATTTTAAACACTCTCTAATAGAAAATTTTCTCATATATTTATATATAACAGGAACATTATTACCCCCCGTCCCCATTTTTGCAGTTAAACAAGGAGAGATACCATTTCTACTTAAAGAAACTTTTGATGGACGAATGTTATTTGCTATTATTGGTTCATCATTCAATGTGGAGTTTTTAAATTTAAATTCTTCTATATGTTTATTTATGTTGTTTATTGCAATTTTACTTATGTTTTTTTTTGTATTTTTAGTTTCAATTATATCTTTGAGTGTATTTTTTAATTTCTGTTTATTCGGAAATATAGAATCAAATGTGTCTATATTTATACTTTTATGAATTCCGACACAATATCATCTGTTTCGGTTTTGCGGAATATTATAATCTTTTGCATTCAATAACTTTCAACTTACATTATACCCCAATTCATTAAGAGTTTCTAGTATTACTTTTAGTGTATTACCGTTGTCATGATTTACTAAACCAGGAACATTTTCTAATATAAAAGAAATGGGTTGTTTATCCCTTAAAATCCTTGCAATTTGAAAAAACAGTATACCTCTGTCATCATCAAAGCCCAATCTCTTACCTGCTGTAGAAAAAGGTTGACAAGGAAAACCGGCACATAATATTTGGTGTTCCGGTATATCATTAGAATTTATTTTAAATATATCACCAGCAGGAAATTCGCCAAAATTATTTTGATAAGTATCAGAAGCATATTTATCAATTTCTGATGAAAACACACATTTTGCACCTACAT
The DNA here is from genome assembly GCF_054353815.1 of Mycoplasma sp. AC1221. Classification (NCBI taxonomy): domain Bacteria; kingdom Bacillati; phylum Mycoplasmatota; class Mollicutes; order Mycoplasmatales; family Mycoplasmataceae; genus Mycoplasma; species Mycoplasma sp. AC1221. The sequence goes on from NZ_JBTHHH010000006.1 coordinate 21,027, forward strand.
TTTCTAGTGCTATTCGAAAACCACCTATACCAGCAAATAAATCAATAAATTTAAACTCCATAAAATTATTTTATCATATCTTTTATAAGGTTAAATATTGATGTTATAACAGGTGGGGAAACTGCATTTCCAGATTGTTTATAAAGTTGTGTATCACTAATGTTAATAGATTTTATGTTATCAACAAAAGGTTTGTTAAATCCTTGTGCATAGAAGTTTTCAGAAGGTGTAAGTTTTCTAATATAATATTTATTTTTTTTCTTTATTAATATTTTTGTTGTATCTGATCTTGCTAATAATGTAGGTGAAATACCATTTGGATGATGTATTCTTCTTTGTCTTTCATGATCATTATAAATATCCTTTGGCAGTTGAAAAAGTCTTATGATTTTTTGTTCTTTGGAAACATCACAATAATCGATTCTTAGGCTATTTAAAAATTTATCTAATTTTTCTGATTTAATGAAATATTTTTCATCTACATCTCTTTCTAGAACATCTGATAAGGATATAAACTTATCAGATGTCTTGATATTATTAAAAAAATTAAAACTTTTAAACTTATTATTCTTGTTTAGTTCTTGCTTGATAAAATCAACTTTTTTATCTTTATCATTTATATATTTTTGGCTTTTATAATCTAATATTCCAATAATGTAAGTTCTATTGCGATTCTGTGGGACTTGAAAATTTGCTGAATTTAAAATGCTAAAATCAATCGTATATCCAATTTCGTTAAGAATTTGTAGAATTGATAATATAGTTTGTCCGTGATTGTGCGAAACTATATTCTCGACATTTTCTAACAAAATAACTTTAGGTAGTTTTTTCTTGATTATTCTTACTACTTCAAAAAATAGAGTTCCCCTTTTAGTATTAAATCCTTGTCTTTTTCCAGCAATACTAAAAGATTGACAAGGAAAACCAGCAATTAAAATATCGTGATTAGGGACATCTTCTTCATTTATTTTTGTAATATCTCCTACAATATTAGCCTCTATAAAATTTGATAGGTAAGACTTTGTTGCAAATTTATCTATTTCTGAAGCAAAAACAAACTCTGCATTTATTTCAGAGTTCAAAATACCAACTTCAAAACCACCTATGCCAGAGAACAAACTAGCAATTTTATAAGTCTTATCTTTATGCTTCATATTATCCTTGATATAGTTATTTATCTATAATCTTTCCACTAATACGATGTCTTTTTTCATCTATTTCGACTATTTCTGTGTCTACTATCATTCCTACATAAAATTGCTCATAGATTGAGCTACCTAGTAAATTAGCATCTTTTTTTGGAACAAAAAGATGTTTTTTAAGTCCAATATAAATAAATAAACCAAAATCAGTTACATTTTCAACTGTACCTTTTAATTTATTACCTGGGTTCAATTCTCATTCATCTAGATAAAAATCTTTTACCAAAAAACCAGTTTTATCTTTATCAAAATTCTTTATCGGATTAGATAAAGCATCCAGAATCAGTTTAATATCATATTCGTTTGAATTAAATTCATCAATAAGTTGTTCAATATTTAAATGTGAAACATCTATTCCTTTTTCGTTTGGTATTAGATTGTATTTGTTAATAATTTTATTTGCTAAATCATATGATTCAGGGTGGATGAAGGTTTTGTCTAAAAAGTTATCTGAATTAAAGATTCTCAAAAAACCTATACACTGTTGATAAGTTTTTTCACCCAATCCTTTGATAGATAGCAGTTGCTTGCGATTTGTAAATACACCATTATTTCTACGATGTTCAAGTATTTTTTCAACATTTGCTTTGTTTAAGCCTGAAACATAAGACAAAATTGATTTTGTTGCTGAGTTTAAGTCCACTCCAGTTTCATTTACTACCTTATTTACCTTGTGATTTAGTGATTCTTCGAGTTCTTTTTGGTTTACATCATGTTGATATTGCCCCACACCAATTGATTTAGGATCGATTTTTACTAGTTCATTTAGTGGGTCTAAGAATTTACGTCCGATATTGATCGCACTACGCTCTTCAACGGATAAGTTAGGAAATTCTTCTTGGGCTACTTTTGATGCAGAATAAACACTAGCTCCAACCTCTGAAACCACAGTTCATTTAACTTTAATTTTTCTTTTTTTGATAAATTCAGCGATAAATCTCTCTGTTTCTTGTGAAGCTGTTCCGTTTCCTATAACGACTATATCTATTTGTGGAAACTGAGCAAATAATTCTTTTAATTTACCAGTAGCACTCGGTTGATTATTGTTTTCTTTACTATAAAACCTTGTAAAAGAAGGAAAAATTTTATCTACTTTTAAAACATCTCCGTTTGGATTTAAAACAGCAATTTTGCAACCATTTTTATAACCAGGATCGATTGATAAAACTGTATGTCCGTATGTTGCAGGAGCAGTTAGAAGTTTTTCAACTGAGTTAGCAAAAATCTGAATTGCTTTATGTTGTGCTATTTCAAAAAGTTCATTAAATATTTCTGTTTCAATCGAAGTTAAAATAAGTCGTTTTAAAGCATCCTGTAATGGTAAAAGTAGTTTTTTTTCGTTAATTTTATGTTTATCAACTATCCTTAAAATACCATTTATAATAGGTTCTTTTTTATATTCAAAGTTTTTAGTTATGATTTTTAGCTTGCTTGCTCGATTAATTGCAAGTATGTTATAGTTTTTAACATCTCTAATGTGCCGATCAAATTTATAATAACTTAAAAACTTATTTTCAGGGTCTTCTACACTTTTGTTTCGTTTAGTTTTTAAATGAGCATTCTTAATGATATATTTTTTAACAAAATCTCTAACTTTAACATCTTGAGATATATTTTGAGCAATAATGAAATTAGCCTGTTCAATAGCAAAATCTATTGATGTAATCTTATCATTTAAATATTTTGAGGCCTCATTGTGAATGTTAAATTTAGGATTTTTATTATTTAAAATACTATCTGCAAGTGGTTTTAAACCCAATGAAATAGCTTGACTGGCTTTTGTAATTTTACCAACTTTAAAGGGTTCATAGATTGCTTCTAACTCGCTTTTTGTTTGTGCTTTAAAAATCGCATTTTTGATTTCATTTGTTAGCAAATCTTTTTCTTTAAGTATTTCAATGATACTTTCTTTGCGTATTTCAAGTTCAACATTATACTTATATTCTTTTTCTATTTCAAAAATTTGTTCTTCATTTAAACCCTTTGTTTCATCTTGACGGTATCTAGAAATAAAAGGGATTGTATTTCCTTCTTGCAGCATCGATAAAACTTTGTTTACTTGAAATGTTGTGATTCTTAGTTTTTCTGATAATAAATTAATTACTTTTTGATTCATATGCTTCCTTTTGAATAAGTTTCTTAAAGTCCTTTTTTTCTTTATTTGTTTTTGCTTTCATCGCATTTAATTGTGTTTTAACATCATCTTTATTTATAATTGGTATTTGTTTTTTAGCAAAATCATCAAGCATTGAAATTGTTTCATTAATTTTATCATCCGTTATAAATATAATATGAGATTCTAAATCATTTATCTGTATATCCGAAATATACGGAACAATAATTAAATATGCATATGGAACATTTTTACCAATAATCTTGAAGGTATGATTAAGATTTCTTTGTGCTTGTAAGATAGGGTTATTTACAAAATTTGGTTTTTTGTGATTTTTGTTATATATTTTAAGTTTATCATCAGTTCATGAACCTACTATTTCTCCTTGATATAACTTAATTTCGCATATGACTAAAAAAGAATCAGAAATTAAATATCCATCTGTTTCGAATGCTTTTTGTTGATAATAAAAAATTCCACCATTTACATATTCAAAACTCTTTTTAACTAATGCTTTTTTGATTGCTTGCGAAATTTTTTGTTCATATATATGTCCTTTTTTATTGCTTTTGTAATCGTATTTGTATTTTCATATCAAATATCAAATCACAAGGGTTATAAAAAGTAAAGTAAAAAAACTAATAAAAAAGATGGTTAAAATTAAGTGTGTTTTTCAATCCATATTACTCCGATTAAAAAATTGAACTATTTATGTTCAATTTTACCATTTTGGTTTGATTCTTCACATTTTTCCATACATTCTGCTTTTTTATTTTTAAAACCAATAATTTTTAGCACACAAGGATTAAATCATCGAGCAGTCAATCCTTGCATAAACATATAGAATGCAGGAGCAAATAAACCACCTAACATCATTGAAATTGTTGCAGAAATTACTGAATTTCGATAAACAGATACTACTGCAGCAGAAACAGAATTTGTTGCATCTTTGATAACATCATAGCCTTGCAAGGTGTTTTTAATTTGTAAGTATCCATCTGAAGCGATGTTGTTTTCAAAAGCAAGAACAGGTAATTGTTGTGCTAAACCACGAAACGGATTAATTGCTACCGACCCACCTAAAAGCCCCATTCATACAGCAAGCGAAATAATAAACATTATTAAGATATCACGGTATTTATCATTTATATTAGGTGAAAAAATAGGGAAAAGCAAGATTGCAGTCATAATCAGTTCAATGAAAAATATTCATATCGAACCACTTAGCATTGCATAATTAGGTGTTCAGTCTCCACGGAAAAAGTAATATGCTTTTTTGGTAGCAGTTATTGTATTTCAAGGTTGATTAGATAAATAACCAATATGATGTTCTGTGGTTGCTTTACCAACAGCAAAAATAATAGCACCAGCAACTATTGCTGCAAGCATTTGCATAAATATTTTATATGATACATATCAACCTGTTTGACTACCACACAGATATCGATACATTGACACAGCAGGATTTAGGTCACTACTTCATCTGTTGAAAATAAATAAAACTAAACCAACGGCTATAAACCCCACATAAAAACCGACTACAATTGGATGTAATAAAAAGTTTTCTATTGTTAAAGGAGAACCTTGTCCTTTTACAACAGTTATATTAGTAGATAAACCCGCAAGCAGTAATGTTAATAATAATGTTCCAAAAAACTCTGAAAAACCATGAATAATTCAAGATTTTATATCTTTGGGACGCTCTGCAGATGTTCTGTTTTTTCTTCTTAGTTTAAAAAAACTAAAAACACTTGGTTTGGGTGAATTACAAGTTTTATCCATTATGTTTCCGTTCTTAATTTTGATTTAGTTTTTATTTCAAACATTATTTTATTTCTATTAATTATATAAATAATATAAATGGTGATTAAACATAAATAATAATGTTATTTATTTAATGATTATTATATACCTTTTTATACAAAAATAATATAAAATAATGTGTAGTCATATGAATTCATTTCCTTTTTTGGTTCATTTACAGTTTATTTTGTAAAAAAATAAATAATAAAAACGGAGAAATGATGAAAGATGTAATTTTATATTTTAGTACAAAATTTAAAGGCGACCAATATCAAATTTATAAACACATTCAAAATGGTAGTCAGATTCCTAATAAAGAAATAGAAAATATTAAAAACAACCTAAGAAATTTAGGTATCGAATATAAAACAATTATCGAAAACAACTATCCTAAGGAGTTATATGAAATAAATGAATGTGTTTTTGCTATTTATTATCGTGGTAATTATGATTTAGTTGCTGCAAAAGAAAAATTTTATATTATTAATGAACTTTGAGACACTTATAATTGGAGTATAATAAACAAAAACCTTGATGTACTAGTAAAAGAAGTTGTATTGATAACCAATGATTACAAAAAGACCGAAAGTGAATTTGTAAATTTATTTCGATCTAAAGGAGGTAAAATCATACATTTAGCCAAGGAAGGTCTTGATAGTTATGATTATCGTGGAATGAATTTAGATAATGAACTTGTTATAAGTCAATATCCACCTGATACACATCCACAGATTAAATACTTTAAACAAAGTAATTTTATTGCAGCAACACTAGCAAAATGTTTGTTATCCTTGTCACTAAAAAAAGAATCTAAGTCAAATAATTTAATATCAGCATTTTTAAACTTAGGCAAAGAAATATTTTGCTTTCCAGGTTCTGATATTGATGATGGTAATAACCAACTTATTGCATCGGGTGCTAATCTGATTTGATCAATATCAAAGGTACTGAATATTTAAAAGAAGAGCGAATGCCCTTCTTTTGTTAATTTGATTTTCTTTCAGGGTATACTGAAACAAATTTTCTGTTTCTTCTGCTTTCGTATTTTATATAACCATCAATTAAAGTAAATAAAGTATCATCGCCACCACGCCCCACATTATTACCTGCATGGATTTTGGTTCCACGTTGTCTATAAATAATTGATCCAGCAGTAGCGAATTGTCCGTCACCTAATTTAGCACCTAAACGTTTTGAGTGTGAATCACGACCATTACGTGTAGATCCACCTGCTTTTGTCTTTGCCATTTCTTATTATCCTTGAATAGACACTATCTTAACACGTGTATATGGTTGACGGTGTCCAAGCTTTCTTTTGTGTGTTGATTTTGCATTGTGACGATATACTATAATTTTCTTTGCTTTACCTTGTTTTTCAATTGTTCCGGTTACAAAAGCATCTTTTAAATAAGGAGTACCAATCTTGGTATCTACAAGTAAAACCTTATCAAATTTTACTTCACTACCTTCTTCTCCATCGATTTTTTCGATAAAAATGGTTTGTCCTTCTTTAACTAAAATTTGTTTTCCACCTGTTTCAATAATTGCTAACATGCAATCCTCCAAAAAGTGGCTCGTCTTTGAGGTGAGCTATGCTACTTAAACCTTTTCAGAACGGTTACTCATGGTAACTGACATATTATACCAAAAAGAGTTTATATCCAAATTAAAAGATAATATAGTTTGTTTTAGAATTTGTTGTTGAACTTTTCTCATTATGACTTCATTTGTAAGTTGTTGTTTTATTTTTTATTTCACCATTTGCTGAAAATGCTGTTCTAAACAAACCAACTATTGAAGCAAGTGATGAAGCTAACAAAGGAATACCAGTGAGTAAACTTAAAAAAGCAAAACCTGGTTTAATCTTGTTAAGTTGTCTTCCTTTAATTTCTTGTAGTTGATTAAGTTTCATTTATACCTCCACTTTTATTATTAATAAAAATAAAATTAGCACTAAAATAGCACTAATTTTAATGTTCGACAAATTCGGTATTAAAGTTTCCGACAACTTGTTTTACCCTTGAAATTGATATTCAAATGTTTGGATCAATTAATTTTAAATCAGAAATTATGTTAGGTGTTTCTAAAATAAGCATAACTGTTGAAATTTTTGTTGCTTGTTTACCTGTATATCCTGATTTATAAGACTCAATTCGATATGAATGTCAGTAGTTTATTAGACGAAAGTAAGCTAATACTTTTTCAGGATTACAACTGATAATAGTGACATCAACTTTTTTATATTTTGGATAAAGAATATCAATAAAAACATTAACAATTAAAATATATAAAAATGTTGTTAATTCACGGATACCAAAATAAATTCGATGTGGACCACTCCCATTAACACTATTTTTATTGTTAAAAATTTCTTTGAGTTTATTTATATCTCAACTACCATTTATAAATGCATTATCCTTGTATACAGGCATATTTGCAATATTTGTAATAACCCTCCCTTCGTTATCTAATGGATTGGGATATAAATAGTTAGGTTTTAAAAAAGCAAAGATGATTAAAAATGTAATAGCAGTAGCAACTCCGATAATTGATAACACATGGCCTACATTTTTCTTTGATTTAACCGAAAAATAATAAGCAATAATATCAGTTCCACCGGTCGATCCACCCGATCTTCAAGAAATCGAGATACCTAAAGCAATAAATAATGCACCAATAAAAGAATAAACGATATTACTTCAGTTGCTTGTAGGTTCATTTCTTTCGGTAAATGTAATGAATTCCTGTAAGCCGACAGATATTACAGGGGTAGTAAAGAAAAGGTTAGTTAATATCTGAAATAACATAAACGTTAGGGTTAAAAAGATAAAGCTTTTTTTAATCCGTCATCCAAAAATTAAAAATAACGGGATATTGAATGCTAAATATAACAAAGCAAAATAAGGTTCTACAGCAGGTACTGCATATTGAATTAATGTAGGTATTCCAGTAACACCAGATGGGATAGTTTCTGCACGTTTTAAGAAGATTTGAATTCCTGCATTAAACAATAAAGAAGCAATAAATATAAAGATTACCTTATTTCAGTATCTTTTGAACAATCTTTTAAAATTTAATCCATGATCTTTAGAATTTAAAAGATATACACCCATCTTGTATTTAAGATGATGTGTGTTATTTTCGATGTTTTCTAAATCGATATTATTGTTTATTTTTTTGTCTACTATATTAGCAACTTTATGCTCATCTAATGCTTTATTTATGTGAAACTCACAGCAATTATTATCATTTGAATTAGTATTATCTAATGAAGTCATATTGATATAATTTTATTCTTTTTTAATAAAAAAGAAATTTATTGTATTTTCAAAAATAACTATGTAACGGGAAAATAAAGTTATATTTCCACAAAAACTTTATCATTTATGAATCAAAATATAAAAAAAGGGAGAGTGTTGTCCGACACTCCCGAGCTGCAGATAATCACTTTTATTCTGGCACAGCATGAACTTAGCTAAGGTTCATTTTAAATACTGGGTTTTCACCAAGCACCTTGACTTTGGTCAATATACTCTTTTCGGATTCTGGGTGCTACTAACACACGGAGTTTTTATACTGCTATTCACATAGCGATCAACCGAAAACCTATGTTTGGTAACGTTTGATTGCAACCACCACAGTTGTCAACAAACACACAGGCAAACTTGTGTTATCCGTTAAAGTAATTAAAAACAGTTTCAACCACCTACTTTTGTTAATACGATAACTCAGACGGTGTTCCAACCGTAAGTAGGTGTGCATTAAATCCAAGCAAGATTCACTCTGCCACCTTTTTTAATATTTTATCACTTTGTGTACGAGAAGTAAGAAAATAATTTCATTTTTATTTAAAAAAATAACACAGGAAATTCTCAAAATTTGATACAATTATTCTACATTAAAAAAATTAATATTAATACAATCATATATATATATATATGGAGGACCTTATGAAAGACAAGAAAAAGAAAAATAAATTAGCAATGTTTTTAGTTTCTTCAGCAGTTTTTGCATCTGCAGTTACTGTTGCAGTTATTGCTGCTGTGTATGCACCTAGATCATCTGAACTAACTTCAGAAGAGAAAGCAAAGGAAACTCAAATAAATCCCAAACCACCTAAACAAGAAAAACCAATTGATGTTGTTCCTGTTGCGCCGGTAGAAAGAAAAGAACAATATTTAAAAGATATCAATGCTATTAAAAATACTGTAAATACCAAGAGATTTTCAAAAACATCTTATTTTGACTATAAAAGCAATGAATTGTTAGACGACTTACGTAGTTTAAATACGGTTAATAAGAAAGCAAACCCAAGCGAAATGGATGCTAACAAGATGTCAATTCTTTTTGAAAAAGCAAGATCATTAATCAAAGTTTCTGATGCGATTGAATCGTTATTTAACAAGGTTGCAAAATCTAACTTCATTGATGAAATTAAAAAAACTTTTTATTTAGATGAATATCAAAATTTATTATGAAAAGTTCAAAAACAACAAACAGATGAAGCAAAAATAAATGATGACCACTTTAAGCAAAATGAAGCATATGCTGCATCTATTGATGATTCAGATAAACCGAATAGTTTAGTTAAACAACTTCAATCATTAAAGGTTAGATCAGATTATCAAAAGAATTTTGAAACTATAGATTATTTACAAAGATTAATATCACTTATAAAAGATAAAAAAGAAGCAAATGCAGATTCTCAGCCACAATTACAAAAAGAGTTAAATGCTATTAAAATCTCATTAGAAACTGCACTATTAGATAACCCTGATGCAAATGTAAATGATAAACTTGAAAGTCTAAAAACAAAAGTATTAGGTAAATTAAAAACTGAGAATACAGATGAAAATCAAAGAGGTCAGTTACTTTTAGATGCTCAAAAGGATTCATTAATTCAATTAACTAAACAGTCAGAAGATTTAGATAAGTTTGATAATCAAATTAAAAATGCAAAAACACAAGCAGAGTTAGATAAAGTAAAAAATGATCTTGATAAAGCACTTGATTTATTGTGAGTTAATACACATACACTTGCTATTTCACAAAGATTAGATAATTTTAAAGTTAAATTTGACCAAGCAGGTGAAAAAATCATTACTATAGAAAATAAACGTTTATTTAACGGAAACTATTTAGATCAAAGGGTTACTCAGATTCAATATGATTCAATAATGAATGAAAATCCAGAACTTCAAAAAGAATCATTTATCAAATCTGTTAAAATGTTCCGTAATAAAGTTGCTGAATTAAAAGCGTTGATTGCGAAAATAGATTCAAGCAATGCAGTGCAAAAAACATATTCTGATAATTTAAGTCAAATAATAAGCGATGAAAGTAAAACACTTTATGATATTAATTTGCTTGAAGAACAAGTTAATGCAACACTAAAAAAACAAGACTTTGTTAAGCAAGAAGTTGATTTATTAAATAAAAATACAGAAGTTCCATCAAATGTTAAAAGTGCATTCATTGATTTATTGAATGCTTCTGTAAATGATTCATTATTAAAATTAGATCAAATTAAATGACTTTTTGAATTATATATATCTACTTTAAATATTAAAAAGGCCGCATTAGATGAAATAAATAAAATCGCTGATGATGCTAAAAAGCAAGAACTTTTAAAAGCATTTAATGAAATAATTTCACCTATTTTAGATAAAACCGATGCAACTTCTGCAGATATTAGTAAGTCTGTTACTGATATACTTGAGAAAATTGCGATAAAAGCAAAAGAATATAGTGAAACAATAGAAAAAGTACAAAAAGACAAAAATGAAGATGAACTCAAGAATTTTAAATTTGACCAAATCGATAATCGTGCTAAATTTTTACAATTATTAACTAAGACACAAACTGCAAATAATGCTGTTGCAAAAAGAAAAGCAATTAACGAGGTTGAATTAGGTTATGTAAAGAGTATTCAAGATATAATCAATGAAGCACAAAAGCAAAAACAAACTAATTTCAATAATGTAACCAAAGATGGTGATAAAGAAACAACTGATATTAATACTATTTATGCAAACCTTAAAACAGTTGAATCAAGCATTGTTGAAGATACCACAACTGAAAAAATAATTAAAGTTTTAGAAGATGCTAATGCAGCAGATATCGCTACCTTAAAAGCAACCGATGGAGCTTTAACAAGTGATCAATCAACTAATTTTGATAAAGAACTTGAAGAAGCCAAAAAAGTCACATCAAATACAGATAAACTTAAAAAATTACAAGAGTTGAAAACAAAATTATTTGAAGCGAAAAATAAAGCAGTGGATGCAGATCAAAGTCTGATTCCAGATTTAATTGAAAAATTAACCGTTCAAAAAACCAGGGACACATTTAAAGAATATTATCAAAAAAATAAAGCAACAATGACTAGTGCTCAATTGGTTAATGATTTTCTATATGGTAATCCAACAAACGAATCTGATAATACTAAACAAGGTATATTAACACAATTAAATTCAGAGTTAAATTCCGAATTAGTTATTCAGTATAAAAATAAATCTGATTTAGATAAAATGTTAGTTGATTCAAATCCACAGAAAAAAGAATCATTTGATACAGTTTCAACCGAATTTTCTAAGGCATTAACAAATAATGTTATTGATTTATCAAGGGCAGTAGATACTGTTAAAGCAGCAAAAACTTTTGTTGGTAAATTAATAGCTGATGCATATGATTTATGAACAAAAACATTGTTTATTAGTCAAGAAGATGGGGTTAATGGAATTGGAACTACTAAATTTAGACAAATTATTCGCGATGCTGAGGGTTCAGAGGAAAAACTTAAAAAAGCAATTGGTATCGGTAATCAATTGCTAGAAAAATTTAGATTTGCAGTTGTAATGGATTTAAGAAAACTTTCTGATGTAGATCAAAGAAAAGTTCATTTAATTGAATTTCTTCAAGGAAAAGGTTCGGATCATGTTCCAAATTCTGTAAGAACTTATAAAGAACTATCAATATTTATTAATGCAATTGTAGATACACAGAAATTAATAGATCAAATTAAAGACCAAAATAATAAATCTCAATTGCAAGAAGAATTACGTATTGCAACAGTAGTCTCAAAAGTAAATGATGTAAAAGTTAAAGTTCAAAAAGCATTAGATGAACAAAATAAACAAGATGCTGAAATTGATAAAAGAGATTTTGATGCTAAAAAACCTAAAATTGCTTCATTAGCAGCAACAATAACAAATACTGATGCAAAAACTAAGCTAACCAAACAAGTTAATGATTCTACTAATCTGCAAGAGTTGAATATCGCGGAAAAAGCAGTTAATGATCAACTTGCTAATGAAAAGACAGCGAAAGATTTAGCTGATTTAAAAGCAGAAGTTCAAACATTAATTAATAAGCTTTCAGAAGCAGACAAACCAACATATCAAGCAAAATTAGATAAACCAGAAAATAATAATACCAAAGCACTTACTGCTTTAAAAAACGAAGTAGAAGTAAAACTTGATCAAAAAAATAAACCGACTCAATCAAAACCAACAGATTCACAAATAACTTCTGAGCAAAAACAAACTCCACAACCACAAGAAGAAACAAAAAATCCAAATAACCAACAAGCAAACACAGAGCAAAACCCTCAAACAAAAGCAAACGATCAATCAAAACAAGATAAACCAAAAACAAATGAAAGCACAACAACTAATACAGAAACTAAAACACCTACAAATTCTAGGAATAGCAAATCAAAAACAACAGCCGCAATAATAGCAGCAGTAGTTTCTTCTGTAATCGCACTTATAACTCTACTTTCATTTGGTTGATATTTAAAGAAAAAGAAAAATAATAAAGCATAAAATATAGCACCAATGGTGCTATATTTTATTCTATATACTAATTATAGTGTTGACAAACCGATCCTACTTCTTAAAAATCAAATCCTTTTGCATAAATACATTATTTTTGAAATTATACTCACTGATTTTTGCATATGTAATTTTGAAACCATCTAATAAAACATTCATATCATAGATAATATTGTTAGTATTATTATAAATATAGTTATAAAAATTATCTCTGATTTTCTTATCTGTAATTCTTATTACATATATAGCAGCGGACACAAAATAATTATCATCTGCGATAGCTATTTTTTTAGCATTCGGTAGACTTGAAAAGACAATATCACCTTTTAAAGCAACTTTTGATGATTTTTTATTTTTATTATTTTTATGTTTAATTTTACCATTTTGGATATCTGATATTTCTAAGTATTTATAATTTACATTTTTATCATAAACAGGATTAATTGCATCAGCGATATCGTTGATACTGATATAACCAGTTTTCGGTTTGTTAAATCTTGGATAAATAATACGTTTTTGATCTTTATCTAACAACAACATCTGATTAATATTTTTAATAAAAGTAAACTTATTCAACTTACTTACAGTGTTTTTAGTCAAAAATTCTTTAACAATTGGAGCATAATTTTGCTTTAAATTATCATTTAGTAGGGTTATTCCTAGTTTATTTCGATTAGTGCTAAATTCATAACCTAAAAATTCTTTTTCGGCATTATTGCTACCAAACAAAGTTTTAGGCGAGTTAATAACTAATATATTATAATTTAACTCTACCTTTTCTTGTTTTTGCATAAACAAGATAATTGGAGATGTTGTAGTACCACTAAAAGTTATATCAGCTGATTCAAAAATTGCTCTAATCTTAAAGTGTGTTAAAACAAATTCGCGTGCTGTTGCATATTGTGCGGCTGTTAAAAAAGATCTAGGTAGAATTATAGCTGCATAAGCATCATCTTTAAGCAACTGATAAGTTCTTTCAATGAATAATACTTCTATTTCACTACTTTTAGCATCCAAGGTTTTCAGTAAACTAAAATCTTCACTAGATACATTGTTTTTTAAAACATTTTTTAAAAAACCGGCAACAGAAAAAGGAGGATTTGCGATAACAAAATCAAAAATAGGATTGAAAGTTTTCTCGGTGTATAAAGGACTATTAATAAATTCAATAGAATTAAATTTATTAATTCCATCCGCATTAATAATTTGTGCTTCACCATCCCCATTTAAAAATGTAGATATTTTAGATGTCTTTGCCAATCGATAATCTTTTTCTATCCCAATAACATGCTCATTTGCTCAACTAAACGGGTTAACTTGATAACTTTGAATCAGTTTATTTATAGCAGATGTATAATTTGGTTGAAGTTTTTGGATAACATTTTCGATATAATCCATATACGAAACCAAAAAGTGTCCACTTCCACTAGCGTAATCAATCATTTTAGGAATAAAATCTATATTTCTTTGTTCTAACTTAGATTTAATAATTGTTTCAATAGGTAGGGAGTTAACCATAAATTCTACTATCGGCATTGGAGTAAAGAATTGTCCAGATTCTTGTTTTCAAGATGTGTTAAGAAGTTCTTCGAAAAAGTCCCCTAAGAATTGGTGTTTGTTGTTGTATTTAAATTTATATGATTGCAGTAATAAAACCATTTCTTTTAAAACACCGTTGTTTTCGATAAATGTTTTATCATCAAAAACTTCAATGAAGGAAAAAGCATTATTTTTCTTTAATCGCAAATCATCTATAACTTGACGGAGTTTTTGTTTATTATCATTATTTTCAATGATTGATTCAATTTCCGAATCAGAGTAGTCAATAATTTGTTTTTTCATACAATAATTCATACCATTTTTGTATAAATCATTTAATCTTTTAAGAAAACTTAAATCATTATCAATATTATTGATGAATTGAAATTGCATCCCATTAATTTTTTGTCCATCTATTTCAAAATTACTATCTTCTAAAATTTCATCATATACTTTTGTAATAAAAATATTAATCATCTTATCAAATGCATTAGATTTATCAGAAACACTATTTTGTCTAAGAATGCTTAAAAACTGGTTAAAAATAAGTTTCATCGCATCAGAATCTATTTTTTTTAATTGATGATATTTAATTACTTGAAATTCTGCTTCAAAGAGATTGTTATTGAAAACAAAATTACTTATATCTCATTGTTTGTTTCATATTTCATACATTGATTCAGTTGATTCTGCTTTTGTTAAAATATCGTTTATAAAAATATTAAAAAATTGGTGGCTTTGATTTATAAAGTTATAGGTATAGTAACTGCCAACTCTGATGTTTTTATCTTGAAAAGATAACTAAATATTTGCATAGTATGCTTAGCAGATTTATGATTGATATATTTATGGATTGAGTTTATATCTTTAACTTCAAAAATATAATAAGGTTTTGCATCTTTTAATACAACTACATCTGCAAAACCGGATGTATTGTGTCCAAGTTTTCAACTTTTTTCTAAATATATTTGTGATTTTTTATAACCTTTTTCTAACAGTGAAGCAACTAACATCAAAACGGATCAATTTTCATTTTTGCTTAAATCAAAAATCCTTTGGTGTCCAAAGTTTTTAAAGTTTTCTATACTTCATTTTTGATTATTCAAATCTATTTTAATAACGGCATTCTTAATTTTAATTGTTACAACACCATCTTCTTTTGAAAACAAAGGAAAAGTATTTAATAAAGTGTTTAAGTATATTACATCCATAAGTATCTTTCTAATTATATATGATTTTGATATAACGGTTTAAAAAGGTAAAAAAAGAGACTTATGTCTCTGAATTATTATGTGAAAGGAGGGTTATCTCAAGCAGTAAGACTTATTAGTCTTTCATTCTTGTCTTAAACAAGGTTCTTTAATATAATATCATAGTTTTTTAAAAAACCAAAGAAAAATATAATCTTGCTTTTAAATACCAAATATAAGATAAGAAAAAGAATTTGACCGTTTCTTTTAGTGAGTTGGTGCGGCCGAAAAAATGTAGCCTTAATCACAAATAAAATAGTTTACTAAACTACTAAGATTTAAATATTTTCGTTTCTTTATATTGAATATTATCTCTATTGTTCTTTAATAATAAATATAAGCAAATATAAATTTTATATATGTTAAACAACCTAATAATGAAAAGAAAATAAAAATTTCCAGTTTTATTCTCAAAAATAATATAAAAACAAAAAAAAAAAAAAAAAAACAATTCAAAAATTTAAATAAAATTAAAAGTGTTTTATTTGATTATTTTAAATATAAAACATATTTTCTAGTAAATAGTATATTTAGATGATTTGATAAATCATCTAACTTTATAATAAGAAAGGGAAAAATGAGAAAAAGAAATAAATTACTTACATCTCTTTTATTTATATCTGCTTCTACAACAGCGATAGCAGTAAGTTGTGGCAGTCAAACACCTGCTGCTAAACCGGAAACACCAGGAAAAGAAACACCACCAAGTGAGCAAACTAAACCAGGTAATCAAATCCCACCTGATGAAGGAAGCAAACCTAGCGATGGAACACCAAAACCAGGTGGTGAAACAACCAATCCTGGAGAAGAAACTAAACCAGGACAAGGAAATGGTTCACAAACACAAAATCCAGGTGGTTCTGGCGAAAGAGGTAATAAACCTAGTGATGGTTCAGGGACAGGTACTACAACACCAGAAGACGGAACAAAGTCTGGCTCAGGAAACCCAGATGGTTCAGGAACAAATCGAACACAGGAACCAGTTGTTCCTAAAAAAGAAGCTGCTAGTGTTGTAGCAATCGATGCAAACAATTTATACAGTCAAGTGAACAAAGAACTTTCATTACCATATACAGTGCAAGCATACTATAGTGATGGAACAACTAAGGAAGTTCCTGTTTCATGAGAAATATCAAAAATTAAAAAGGAAACTCCTGCTGTTTATCAAATTACTGGAACAGTTGCAGGTAAGCAATTTGTAAAAGAATATGAAGTATATAATGAAAGTGCTTTTCAGATAGAAAATCCTTATATTACAGTATATGAGAATGATAAAGTAACCTTACCTGAAACAGTTAAAGTCATCTCTAAATTTGGTACATTTAATGAACCTGTTGTATGAAATGAGCATTCATCAGTTTCAACAGCAAAAGGTACACAGCAAGATATCACAATCCAAGGACATCTAAAAGACTATACTAATAGACCCGTAACAGCATACTTAAAAGTTGTAGATAATAACTATACAACTAATACATCTACTAACATTGTAGATACTAATGCATCTGATGTCAATCATGCAACAGCGACTGTTAAACCTGCTAAAACTGGTTCTGGCGATGCTATTACCAATATAGTTGATGGAACTTGAAATAGTAGTGAAAATAGATTTACCAACTATGCAGGAGATCGTCAAGCAGATGCTAAGACAGGACAAATAACAATTGATTTAAAAACCAAACAAGATATTGCAGGTGTTAAGTTATTTATGTTTGCTGATTTTAATACAGGTAATAACGGACCAAAATACTTATATATTTCCACATCAGAAGATGGACAAACATTCCATCGGGTATTTAATCAAAGTAAAAGTGATAACTTCGCATTAAATACATCTGCTAATATACAAGATGCTAATAATAGCAACAACTATGTAATAACTTTTGAAAAAGTTAATGCACAATATATTCGTTTTGATTATGAAAACTATCCACGCGATGATACCCATAATTATGTTTTTGGTTTAAGAGAAGTGTTTGTATATGGTGCTACCAAAGCACAAGGACACAGAGAAAAGGATAGTAGTAACTCACTTGATTCTATTGTTGTTAAAGGACATGGTATAACAACAGATACATCCACATTATTTTCACCTGACAAACTTGATTATAACGGAACCAGTAGTCCTAGTGATAATTTCCCAACCAAAGTAGATTTTAACTTACCACAACCAAGTCGTGCAAGGGTGCAAACCTTTAGCATCCAAATTGATGCAAATACCAAAAAATGATATGCATTAGTTTGATCAGAAACAGGACAAGTTAAAACATATACTTATACTCATAGATTACTTACCAATACCAAAAAACTTACCACTGTTGCTTTCTCAGTTCCAGACATTACCATTGGACAAGCACAACCTGTTATATTTAATTTAATCGCAAATGATAACACTAAGATAGAGCCAAAAGACCTAGATAAAAATGGAATTGAATTTCACTTAGTAAATAATCAAAATCCAAATATATACTTTAGTTATCAAAGTGGTAATTTTATCGGTCGTCACTTTACTAATGCTCAACAAGTCGTGATGAAAGTAACATATCAAGGAATTTCATATACATCTGCACCTGTAAGTATCAATGTCTTAGAATCACCTACTTCTCCTTTCTCATTTAGAATGGATGAATTAGCAGTTGCTAAAACTCAAACCTTAGATGTTTTAAAAGGTGATAATATAACATTACCTAAATACATCGAAGCAATTTATCCAGGAGATAAATATGCTAGATATGTTGATGTAACATGAAATAATATTCCAACAACAGCAAATAATGTTGGATTCTTTACTTATAGTGGAACCGCAACATATCGAAACTTAACTAGAACTGTAACAGCAGCAGTAACTGTGCATAATATTAAAAGTGTTTCAGATATTCATATTTCAACTTTAAGTGGATATGCACCTGATTTACCTAATACTGTTACTGTATTTGATGATTTAGGTAGAGCATATACAAGGGCTGTTATATTCCCTACATTATCTGATGATGAACTTAATTCAACTGATGTTGTGATGAAAGAAGCAAGTGTTGCTGGAACAAACTTAAAAGCAAAATTATATGTTGCTAAGGTAGCTAGAAGTGCAAACACCACAGCTTCTGTTGTTTCTCAAAAATCAGCAACTACACAAGAACAAACTTCTGCATTATTCCCTGCTGCATTCGCATCATCTACTATGACTGCAAGTACATCACAAGATAGTAGTGCTGTCACATATTCTGTAGATTCATTAAACGATGGGAATGCTGCAACAAATACCACAACTCCTGTTTGAAGCAATAAATATACTGAAGCAGAAAGTACACCAAAAACACAAGTTGCTAGTTCAGGGGGTTCAGAATCTGGTTCTGATAAGTCCAATACAGAACATACAGCATCACAAACAGGAACTGGCGCTACAGATAATCAAGAAGGAAAAGGACAAGATGGACATTCAAGTGGTTTAACAGTAGCATCTGTTGCAAAAACAGAAGAATCTAAAACAGTAAAGCAAAGCGAAACACATACAGATACAATAAATACTGCTAATGATAACTATGTTGGAGTTGCTTTTGGGGATTCTACATCTAAGTCTGTTAAAGTAGATCGAGTTAAAGTGTGATTTGCAGCAGCTGATGATGCTAAGAAAGTAGATATTCCTACAACTGTTAGTGTCGAATATTTATCATCAGCAGTCACTGGATTAACCAATTCTACAAAAACTCAATTATCTAATCTAAATGATAGTTCATCAACTGCAACAAACTTAAAAACTGGTACCTGAACCCACATAACCTTGAAAAACCAAAGCACTACTATTAAGTCAAATGATTATACTGAGTTAATCTTTGCTAAACCAGTTGATGCATATGCAGTAAGAATTAAATTTAGCATCCCAACCAATAAAAATTCAGTGCAAATTAAAGAGTTTCAAGTTCTTGCTCCAAATACAAATGTTTCAAAACAAAGTAGTTTTGAAACAACTGTAAAATATGATCAAAATAACTATCCAGGATTTAATGAAAAAGCAGATATTACAACTTATACTTTAGGACCAGATCAAAGTTTGGATAAATTACATATTTCTGCTACAAATAATGCTAATATCTTTACAACCTTACAAGATGAAACTTTAACAGTTACTGTTTCATCAGAAGATGCAAGTAATTTTAAAACATATGTATTTAAAACTACATCTGCTGATGCACTAGCAGAACGAAGATCAAAAGTAGTTGATAAAGTTTGATACTTACTAAACAACTTTATTAGCAAAAACTACACCCTTACCAAAGGAAGTGCAGTATATGCACAAGCGTATAAGGTTTGAGGCATGACTAAAACAGCATCAGTTACTGATTTAGAAAAAGCTTGAAATGAATTAGAAACATTAATGAAACAAGATTAATTATTAATATTTACATCGCATTGTAAACAATGCGATGTTTTTGTATATTTTTGTTGATATATTATATCTATATTTACTGTTAAAAAGTAGGATAATGAAAAATAAAGAAAATTTTGCAGTTTTATCTTTTAAAATTACCTAAAAACAAAAAAAAAAAAAAAAAAAACAATTCAAAAATTTAAATAAAATAGAAAGTGTTTTATTTTTAAAAACATTGTTTTTATAATAAAACAAATTTACTAGAAAATAAAATTTTATAAATATTCAAATAATGTAAAAGGAATAATTATGAGGAAAAAGAATAAATTACTTACATCACTTTTATTTATATCTGCTTCTACCACAGCGATAGCAGCTAGTTGTGGAAGTCAAAGTTCAACTACTAAACCTAAAACACCTGAAGAAGGAAAAACACCAGGTGAACAACCCAAACCAGGAGATCAAACCCCGCCTGACGAAGGAAGCAAACCAGGTTCTGAGACACCAAAACCAGGCAATGGTGAAACAACCAATCCAGGTGAAGCAACTAACCCAGGACAAGGAAGTGGTTCACAAACACAAAATCCAGGTGGTTCTAACGAAAGCGGTGATAAACCAAGTGATGGTTCAGGGACAGGTTCACAAACTACACCACCAGAAAATGGTGGACAAAATTCAGGTAGTGGCCAAGGAAATGTTGAAACAAAACCTGGTAATGGTAGTGAAAACCAAACCACACCCCCTGGTAATGCTAATGAACAAAATCCTAGTGATACAGATGATTTAGATGAAGAACAAACTTCTAAACAACCTGCAAGTATTTTAGATATAGATGCAAATAATTTACATAGTGAAATAAATAAACAACTTGTTTTACCTTCTAAAGTCAATGCTCTTTATAGTGATGGAAGTAAAAAGGATGTTGATGTTACATGAGATAGTGCTAAGGTTGATAAAACCAGAGCCGCAGTCTACCAAATAACTGCGACAGTTGATGGTAAATCATTTGTAAAAGAATATGAAGTATATACCTTTGAAAATGCATATCAAGTTGAAAATCCTTATATTACAGTATATGAAAATGATTCAATTAGTTTGCCTGCAACAGTAAATGTGTTTTCTAAATATGATAGTAAACCAGAAGCTGTAACTTGAAATTCAACAACTAATGTTTCAACTGCAAACGGAACATCAAGTGATATTCAAATCAAAGGACATTTAAATGCTTATGCTGATAAAGAAGTTACTGCTTATTTAAAGGTTATTGATAGTAATTACACTACAGGAACACAAAATATTGTAGATACAACCTCATCTGATCCTAATCATGCAACTGCAACGGCTGTCCCAGCACAAACTGGTATAGAAAAAATAGTTGATGGAACTTGAAATAACAGAGATAATAATTTTAATAACTGAGTAGGTGATCGTCAAGCGAATGCTCAGACAGGTCAAATTACAATAGATTTAAAGACTGCGCAAGATATAGGTGGTGTTAAGTTATTTATGTTTGCTGATTATAATACTGGAACAAATGGGCCAAAAAGTCTATATATTTCAACTTCAGAAGATGGAGTTAATTTCCATCGGGTATTTAATCAATCAAAATATTCTGATTTTACATTAGTAAATTCATCTACTGTCGGAGTTACTAATGAAAATAATTCTAATAATTATAAGATTACTTTTGAAAAAGTACATGCTAGATATGTTCGTTTTGATTATGTTAATTATCCAAGAACCGATGTACCGACAAAATCATATGTATTTGGATTACTTGAAGTATTTGTTTATGGTGCCACAAAAACTACTGGACATCGAACAAAGGATGCCAGCGATTCATTAGAATCGATAGTTGTAAAAGGTAATAGAGTTACATCTGATACATCAACATCGTTTGCTGCTGATAAATTAGATTATCAAGGAAGTAGTAGTTTTACAGATGGATTCCCAACAGAAGTTGATTTTAACCTACCAAATCCATCAAGAGCTAGAATGCAAACTTTTAGCATTCAAATCGATAAGTTTACTAAAAAATATTATGCTTTTGTATGATCGGAAACTGGAGTTACAAAAACATATATATATACTCATAAATTAATTAATAAATTAAAAACAGTAGCATTTTCAGTTCCAGATATTACCATTGGACAAGCACAAGCAGTTGATGTTTCATTAGTTTTAGAAGACGGAAGTAAAATAACACCTGAGTGATTAGATAAGGATGGATTTAAATTTGAATTAGTTAATTCAAATTTACCTAATATTTTCTTTGATTATCAGGATGGGCACTTTATCGGTAGACACTTTACCATTAGTCAACCTGTGGTATTAAAAGTAAAATACCAAGGAGTTGATTATACATCTGCACCAGTAAATATTAATGTTAATGAAACACCTGGTTCAAATGCTTTTTATATGGATAATTTATCCGTTGCTAAGACACAGACTATTGATGTTTTAAAAGGTGATAATATAACATTACCTAAATACATCGAAGCAATTTATCCAGGTGATAAATATCCTAGATGAATTGATGTAACATGAGATAATGTTCCAGAAAAAGCAGATAAAGTAGGTTTTTATACATATAAAGGAACTGCATCATATCGTGGATTTACTCGTGATGTAACTGCTGCTGTTTCCGTACATGATTTGGTCAAAGTTGCAGATACACATATTGCAACATTATCTGGATATGCTCCTACCTTACCTACATCAGTTACTGTTTATGATGATTTAGGTAATTCATATACTAAATCTGTTACATTTGAAAATTTAACAGATGATGAATTAAATTCTGATCATATTGTTGAAAAAACAGCAACAGTTACAGGAATAAATTTAACAGCAAAATTATTTGTACGTAAAGTTCCGAGAACTGCTACCACAAAAACAACTGTTGTTTCACAAAAAACATCAGGAAGTTCCGACTTATTCCCTGCTGCATTTGCTTCATCTACTATGAGTGCAAGTACATCAAGTGACAATTCTACTACTGTAACATATAATGTAGATTCATTAAATGATGGAACTGCTGATGCATCAACAACAACTCCTATTTGAAGCAATAATCATAATGTAACTGCACAAAATAAAAATCAAGAAGAAAGTAAAAATACACAAGAAAATTCAGGAGCAACAGGAGAAGGTGATTCTGCTTCACCGGTGAAACCTAATGAAGGACAAACAACTGAAGAGTCTTTGAAAAGTGAAACACAGAAAGCTTCACCAGATAGTAGTGCTGAAGGTTCATCAGTTTCAGAACCTAAGACTCAATCAATGGAAGTATCAACTGTTGCAGAACCACAAGATGGAGAAACTGTAAAACAAACACAAGATACACCAGCAAAAGTAAATGAAAATTATGTTGGTATAGCTTTTGGTTCAACCACATCAGCATCAGTTAAAATAGATCGAGTTAAAGTGTGATTTGCAGCAGCTGATGATGCTAAGAAAGTAGGTATTCCTACAACTGTTAGTGTCGAATATTTATCATCAGCAGTCACAGGATTAACCGATTCTACAAAAACTCAATTATCTAATCTGAATGATAATTCATCAACTGCAACAAACTTAAAAACTGGTACCTGAACCCACATCACCTTACAAAACCAAAACCCTACTATTAAACCAAATGATTATACTGAGTTAATCTTTGCTAAACCAGTTGATGCATATGCAGTAAGAATAAAATTTACTTTACCGAACGGATCAGATGCAGTAGTTATTAAAGAACTGCAAGCGTTATCACCTGATACAGATGTAACAAAAGAAAGCACCTTTACATTAAATGTAAAATATGCAAACAATAATTATCCAAGATTTAATGAACATCAAGAAATTACTGATTATACATTAGGTGTTGATCAAAGTCTTAACTTATTAACATTTTCTGCAACAAATAACGCTAATATTTTTACATCTTATCAAGATGAAACCTTGACAGTTGTTGTAACATCAGAAGATGGAAGTATGTCAAAAACTTATAAGTTTAACACTAACACAGCAGATGCTTTGATCAAACAACGCAGTGATATTAGTAAAAAAGTCAGAAGATTGCTAAGAAAATTTGCTGATCGTGAATATACTTTAACTAAAGGAACTGAAATTTATGCAAAGGCATATAAAGTATATGGAATGAGCAAAACAGCAAAACTTACTGAATTACAAAAAGCCTGAGATGATTTACAAAAATTAATGAATTCAAATAAGTAGTAAATGCTACTTTTTTGAATCAAATTTATATGGTTTGTGTAGATTTGATAAAATTGTTTTATGGAAATTTTATTATTGGTAATTACAGAACCTTTTAAATATTTATGAGGGTTTCTGCAAAACCTTTTTGATATACAAAGTTGAAAAGGCTCAACAGAAAAAATTGAATCAATAGAAATTTTTGTTTATTTACCAATAATAAATATTGTTTTCTTAGTTATTAGCATACTTAATGCGTTAAGAATCATCCTGAATCCTACAATATGGTTATTTTCATATAAGGTGAGTTTACTGACTTTAATTGCTATCTATATCGCAGCTGAGACAGCATTTATAGTTATTTATATTATATATTTAGGAAATAACATCGAAGAAAATGGATGGTTATGAATTTTATTTTCTTGCATACTGATGGTATTTTTCTTAATTGTCAGCATTTGATCATTATATGATTTTTATTGGTTTGTAATTGATGTAATAAAAAACTTTTCTGTATGATTTGCGTTTATTACAGGTTTTGTACAATTTTTAATTGAATTATTGTATACTTTAATGATTGCATCAGCGTTCTTTATGTTTGCATCTCATATTTTAATGGCTGCATCAATGTTTGAAAATCATAAGTTCTATGGACCTTGAAAACCGATACAAAGTTTATCAATGTTTTCTATAATGATTATTCCGATAATAGCAATTGTTTCATTTATTTTGCTTGTTGTGCTTATTGTGCTTTCAATCATTTTATTTTTTACATTATTATACTGAGGTTTAAAACTACTAGCAAACATTGCTAAATAAATTTCAAAATGTATTTAACTATAAAGATAGTATGTGATATAATACATCTGAGTTATATGAAAATTTGAATTAAAACTATAAGTTTTATTGTAATACTTTTGTATTAAATTTCATTACAATATTTAAAACCTTAATATTGTAATTTTATATAACTTATAAAATGAAAGGGGATTAAAAAAATGGAACTCTTTAACTTTGATTTAGTACAGCCACATACTATGGAAAAGATTTTACTTGCTGAATCTTCATCTGAAGTTGCTACATTAGAATCAAAAAGAATTATTACAATCATCTGTCCAATATTTCCTAGATGATAAATTTATCATATTGATTTATAAAATAAGGAGTCAAAATTAGAAGTTTGATTAAAATAAAAAGACTTTATAGTAAATTTGATAACAACTGAGATATTTATAATGATGAAACTTTTGCATATTATAAATATCTTAAAGCAAAACTACCTGATAAAGGTTGAAAAATACATATTTCGACTGATATAAAATCTTATAATGATATTCTGCATCGAGTAGTTACATTTTGTAAAATTCATAACATAAGTTTTAAATATATCCAAAATTACAAGGTTTTATATCAGAGTTTATTTGAAAAACAATTAAACAATTTGACTGGTAAATTTATTACTATCTATCCTACAAGTGCAAAAGAAGCAAAAGAAATAATTATTAATCTATATCCAATTTTAAAAGAATTTAAAGCACCTTTAACATATTCAGATAAGCAATATAAAAAGAGTATTATTCATTATCGATATGGCAGCATTAGTAAAAAAGATGAAAATGAATATAAAAAAATTGTAAAAATGTATAAACCTGCTGATATCAAAGATTTATTTTACAGTAAACCAATTTCTAAAATAATTAATGGTTATAACTTAATAGGTTTAATAACATTTGATTCCTTTTCTAATATATGATTAGCAACAAAGGATAACCAAAAATATGTGATAAAAGAAAGTAAAAAATACTTTTTAAACGGTGAAAACCTTAAAGCAAGAGAGCATGAGTCAATAATTGCATCTATATCTGAAATACCAAATTTTCCAGTATATATTGAGAAATTCTGAAATTCGCAAAGTATTTTTTATGTATATAAATATTGCGAAGGAAAACAACTAGATCTATATAAATATGATTATAATTTACTTTATGATGTTAGTGAAGCAAAACAAAATAAAGTTATTGATTTAATTGATTCATTTAGATATTTCTTTAATACATTAAAAAACAGTCCAGTTGTTTTAAACGATGTGAAAATGGATAATTTTCTTTATAATGAAGATAAAAAGATGCTCTATTTTGTTGATTTAGAACATTCACAAAATCATAAAAGTTCATCACCAATGAATGTTAAAAATCCTTATTGTATTACTAATAATTTAACACACTCTACAGATAAAATGAAGATTTTCTATATGTTATTAGATTTTCTATTTGATTATAAAAAAGATTCTTCCTTAGATCCATCAGATTATTTATCACTCATTTTTTATTTGAACAACTCGTATGAACTCTTAAACATTGCAATTTTTTTATTTAAAGTATTTAATAGAAAACTAACTATTAAACATTTTGATTCGTTGTATAACCTTGAAATAATAAATGAAATCTTTGGCAATAAAAATGATTTATTACCAGCGATTTCAAGTATAACTGATATATTTAATTACCTAAATTTAAGATTAATTTATAGCAATTTTGCTTTCCAAAGTATTTTACAAGTTCTTATTGATATAAAAACAAGTTATGAAGCAAAATTAGTCCTTGAAAAATGATATAAATCTATAAAAGAAAAGTTAGATTATAATCTGTTTTATGATACAGGAAATTATCATTCACCATATTTAATAAACGGAAGTGCAGGTATTTTATATATTTTGCTTTTTGCTAAATATAAGTTTAATATCCATGACTTTGATGAAGAAATTATGTTAATTTCTAATAAGTTATTCAAATCATTTACAAGAAAAATAAGTTTAGCAAACGGTTATGCAGGTATTTTATTAGTGCATTATCTTTATGTTGAATTATATAACATTAATAATGATAAAATCAATAAGCATATAGCATTTATAAACATTTGTTTAAGGGATCAAAAGATCATTGATTATGACAAAAGAGAAATAGATGCAAGTTTTTGAAATGGGTATCAAGGATTGCATCTGCTTTATAAAGTCTTTAAATATAGAAAGGAGAAAGTTGAAAAGACTATTTAATAATAAACCTTTGTTGTTTTATATCTTTATTTTTAGTATTATTTCAGTTGCTGCATCATCGATAGTTGTTTATTTTATTGCTTCAATGATTGATAGTGTCAAAAGTGGTGATAAAGCATTATTTCAAACAAATTTAATAGTTGTTATATCTTTAACTGTTATATTCTTAGTTGCCACATTGATGCAACTACTTCTGAAGAATAAATTAAAACAATATGTTAGCACATTGTTAACTAAAGGAGCAGTTTCGAAAATTTCTACTTTGTCATCGCGTGAAGTCACTGAAAACAAAGAAGGTAGATACCTAGTTTGAATAAACAAACGTGTACCCGAGCTACAAGAATTTTTATTTACAAGCCTTTTTGATACAGTAATAGGTGTCTTTGTGCAAGTTGCAACATTGATTGTTATGTTTGTGATAAGTTGAAAATTTGCTTTAATCGGACTTGCAATATTGTTAATTTCATTTATTTTTCCCTTCTTTTTATCAACAATTGCTGGGAGAATGCATAAGAAATTTATGTTTTCAATGGAATCTCATGTTGCAACATTACAAAACATCTTTAATGGATTTAAGTTCTTATGATATTTAAATAAACCTGAAAAATTATTTGATTTTATCGATGTGACATTAAAAAAATGATTAAAAGATTTGGATAAAACACAAAGTACCGTTATTAAATTAGAAGTAATTAACAGCGGTTTTCAATATATCTCATATATATTAATGATGTTTATTATTGGTTACTTTATTTTCTATCAACATGAACCACTTGGTGCAATATTCGCAGTTCCCGGCTACTTTTACACCCTTTCAATTCAACTGCGTTATACAATTTATGTAAATCAAAATTACATTGCTTATAAAAGTTATTTAAAGGATTTTAGTAGTGAATTTGTTGCTTCAAACAAAGATAATGCAATGATAAATGTAGAAAAAATTCAAATAACTAATTTGAATTTTGCTTATGAAGAAAATGTAATTTTTAAAGACTTTAATTTTACCTTTTATAAAGGTAAAAAGTATGCAATAGTAGGTAAATCTGGATCTGGTAAGTCTACATTATTGAATTTAATTTTAAAGCAACTTCATGGATACAATGGAAGCATTAAAGTAAACGATCAAGAAATCAAAGATATAGATGTAAGTGTATGAAATAATTCATTTACATATTTAAATAGCAAAGAGAATGTATTTTATGATAGCATATATAATAATGTCACTTTATGAAGAGAAAATATGCAAGATCAAGTTAAATTAGCTCTAAAACATGCTAATTTAACCGAATTTAACCTAGATTATGTTATAGAAAGTGACACAGCCTTATCTACAGGACAAAAACAAAGATTAAATTTTGCTCGTCATTTCTATCGAAACAAAAATCTTTTAATTTTAGATGAAGCAGCATCAAATCTTGACAAAGAAAATACAAAGCATTTATTTCATAAATTAATGCAAAATCCAGATTTATTATTAATTAACTGTACACATCATCTTGATGATGCTAGTTTATATGATGCAGTAATTAATTTAGAGGTAGCATAATGAGAAATGTTATAGCAAAAATAAAAACACCATTTTTGTTTTTTGTTTTGGTTGCTATCATAGTTAATAGTTTTCAATTTGTTTTATCTATCTTAGAAGGTTATGCAGTTAATGCTGTTATCAGGCAATACACATTTGTTAAAAATGATGCATTTTTAAGTTTTGGCATTTTATTAATTGTAATTGTTGCTGCATATATTATGTCATCGATAAGCACTTATTTTTATTATATGCTTTCAAATAAATTTGGTATATATACAGCAAAATCAGTTTCTAGAATCTTTTACAACCAATTATTTCAAGCGGATTCGAAAACAAAATCAAATTATTCATCGCAACAAGCCTTTGAACAAGTTTTTAATAATGCAAATGCAATCGCATATAATTCACTGCTTCCACTTGTAAACTTTTTATCTACTGCGATAAATTTAGCTGTAATATTGATTTTCTTTGGATTATCCAACATCATCGCATTTGCTTTTGTAATAGGAATTTTACTTTTATCAGCATTACCTAACATTATCTTTTATAAAAAAATTAGTTGATATGTTGAACAAAATCAACTTGTATTAAATGAATTAACATCAAAATTGACTTACTACTTAGAAAGATATTCATTATTATATTTTTCGAATAATCAAGAACTCTTATATAAGTTTATTGAAAAAGAAGTAAAAGAATATTATCGAAAAGTTTATCATTTTGATAATATTAATGTTTGAAATAACAATTTATCAAATGCTATTACTGAAATAGGTGTGATTGTAGGTTTAATTGTGTTAGGATTTTTATATATAAAAAATCCATTATCAATTTCGATTGGTTTAATATATACCTTTAAAAAAGGAATGGATGATAGTAAAGACAACTTTTCAAAAATGGTTGATGGAATAAAATATGTATTGGCTTCAAAAGTTTTATATAAAATGCTAGACCTTAACTTTGATAAAGATCGTGGAAATGTAAAAATGCAACCTGTTGAAAGCATACAAGTTAAGAATTTAACTTTTGGATATGAAAATAAGCTTTTATTTAATAATTTCAATTATACCTTTAAAAAAGGCAAAAAATATGCTATTATTGGGCCATCTGGTTGTGGAAAATCTACTTTATTAAATTTACTTATTAATAATATCAATGATTATCAAGGACAAATATTAGTTAATAATGCTGATGTAAAAACTTATACTGATGCATCGATTAAAGATAATTTAAGTTATTTGAATGCAGAAAACTTTGTTTTTGATGTTAATCCATTTAATAATGTTTCGTTACTTGAAAATAACGAAGAAAAGGTTCTAAAAGCACTTAAACAAGCATATATGGATGAAGAAGTAATACAGAAGTTTAAGGATAAAGATTTTGATTCATATAATAATTTATCATTAGGACAAAAACAAAGATTAACTCTTGCAAGAAGTTTTTATCAAGAAAAGGATGTGATGCTATTAGATGAAACATTATCTAATTTAAATAAAGATTTATCAGATAAGATTTTAAATACTTTATTAGAATCATCAAAAACAATTTTGCTAGTTTCACATCATTTAAATACAGAGCAATTGGAAAAATTTGATGAAGTTATAAAGTTAGGTTAATAAATTAATTTCGGTTCATGTGAACCGAATTTTATTTACTTTTCATATATTTTCCATATTTAGCTTCTTAAATATAGCAGATTTTGACCAATCTGTTTTTTTTTTTTTTTTTTTTTGTTTAAAATTAAAAAAAACACAAAAAAGAAAGGAAAAATGACAATACAGTCTCCAAAAAGCAATTTAGTTGCATTAATCCTATGTATTTTTCTTGGTGTCATAGGAGTACATCGTTTCTATGTAGGTAAAGCAGGAACAGGAGTTTTATTTTTCTTAACTCTTGGTGCAGGTTTTGTATGATGAATAATAGATATCATCATGATAATTACAGAAAGTTTTACTGATAAATCTGGTGCTTTCTTAAAATGAAGCAAATAAATAAAACCAGTCCATTAATATGGACTGATTTTTTATAAAACAAAATAACAATAATAAATTTTACGAATAATTGAAAACGAGAAATAAAAAATTGAATAATATAAAAATCTTTACAAAGGAGGTAAAAAAATGATATTTTGGATCCAAGCAAGTCGAAAGACGAAAGATATGCGATTATAAAAAGGGTCAAAAATCAATAAGGATATCGCAAATATTAAGAAAGGAGCGATAATATTATGAATATAAACTTCAAGGATATCTATACATTAAACAAACAATGGTTGAAAACGAGTGAACTAAATTATTAATTTTTGCTTGCATCCATAATAATTATTTCACATTTTGTTATAATAATTAGAATTTGATATTTTTAAGCAAGTTTTTATTTATATTTTGTGAAAAAATATCATAATTTTTATTTTGGATAATATGATATGTATAGATAAAGATTGTGTAAAGTTCTTAAAAATAAATTTAATTTTATAAAAAGTTAATTTTTAGCTAAAAAAATACGAAAAAATTAACTTTTTATAAAATTAGTATATAATAAATATATAAATTAGAAAGGAAACAAAAAATATGTTAAGAGAATCAAACAAAGAAGAAGTTTTATCAGAACTTCAAAAACCAGGAGACAGATTAGTAGTTTTCTATGCCGACTGATGTGGGCCATGTAGAATGTATAAGGGTTCTTTACAAGAGTTAGCAGATAAAGACAATTTTGAAGTTTTAAGAGTTAATATTGATACTCATAGAGCTTTTGCTAAGGAATCAGGAACTGAATCTATACCTTATTCAAAATTATACAGAAACGGAAAACTTGTAAAAGAATTTACTGGTTTTAAACCATATGATGTATTAAAAAATGATATTCAAGAATATTTAAAATAAAGGTATAAAAAATGGTGCCGACAACTGGACTTGAACCAGCGACCCCGTCCTTACCATGGACGTGCTCTGCCTGCTGAGCTATGACGGCAACTTCTGATATTATACCATTTTTAGATATAAAATAAAAGATTAATTTTGGACTTTTATGTCTGTATATTATCTTTTTTACAACTTTTAAAACAGTTAAGAAATGAAATAAATTCTTAACTGTTTTTTGTTAAAGATTTGGTTAATATGACTCAGAAGTAAAATAAATTTCTTGCATCTTTGATTTTGAAACGAATTTTCATTTCTCATAAAGTTTTTTGAGCATTGCATCTATGAATATATCTTTATTTATATCAACTTACTGGTAAAGAAACGATGAGAGTTTAAAAAATCATAATCATAAATGACACCACATCTTCTTAGATCGCTTTAATGTTGAACATCATATTTTTGCAACCGTTACACTTGAGCAAAAACCAACAAAGTATCTAAATGCATTTAATGCTTTGTTCGATTATATTATAGATTTAAAAGATAACCCTGATTTAGCAATTTTTTTAGATGCTGATTTTGATGTAATTAAAAATCGCATCCTAAAAAGAGGTAGAGATGTTGAAATTGAAAACTTCGATTTGAATATAGATTATTTTAAAAGATTACATCAGTTATATCGTCCTTTGTTTGAGAAATTGGTGAAAAATATAATATTCCTTATAAAATAATTAACACAAATGATTTAGATGACCATCAAGTGTTAAAAGAAGCAACAAAAATTATAGATCGATTTGTTTACGAAAAATAGATATCAGATGATATCTAATTTTTGTCTATTTAAAAATTGATATTTTTAAATATAATTATAAAAAGAAAGGATAGAAATGGACAAAAAAGTACCTAGTTTGAGGTTTAATGGATTTGAAGATGAGTGAGAACAACAACTTTTTAAAGATATTTATGTTTTAGGTAAATCTGGTGGGACTCCTTTAACAACAAATAAAAAATATTATTCAGGAAATATACCTTTTTTAACTATTAAAGATATAACAAATTCAGAAAAACTTATAAAAAATACAGAAAAAAGAATTTCTGAAGAAGGTTTAAATAACTCTAACGCTTGATTGGTTCCAAGAAATTCATTAAATATGTCTATTTATGCTTCTATAGGAAAAATAGCGATTAATAAAGAAAATTTAGCAACAAGTCAAGCTATTTTTAGTTTTATTTTAAAAAATAATAAATTGCTTGATTTTTATTTCTATAATTTATTTTTTAAAAATTTTAAAAGACACTGAAATAAAGTATTATCAACAGGAACTCAACCTAATTTAAGTAGCGAGATGGTTAATAAAGCAAAAATTTGAAAATCATCAAATGAAAGAGAAAATATTTTAATAGGAAGCATATTTTCTTCTTTAGATTCTCTCCTTTTGCTTCATCAGCAAAAATATGACTTTTTAATGAACATTAAGTCAACTTTGCTATCTAAAATGTTTCCTAATCAAAACTCAAAATTTCCTAATATTCGTTTCTCTGGATTTACTCACGCTTGAGAACAGGATCTTTTGGGAGAGTTAGGAAAATTTTATAGTGGTTTGAGTG